>DATGWU010000753.1:0-7637 GCA_035299345.1 Rhizobium sp. | reverse complement strand
CCGATCTGTCGAGATCGCGATATTCCTCGCAGCCCTCGCCGCAGATCGTGCGGATGGTGGCGAGCTGTTCCTGGGCGAGGTCGAGCCGTCCTTTGATCACATAGGCCTCGCCGAGATATTCGCGCACCTTGGCGTATTGCGGGTCGGCGGCGACCGAGCGGAGATAATAGGAGATGCCCTCGTCGGTGCGGCCGAGCTTGCGGGTCGCATAACCGCGATAGTTGAGCACCTTGGGATCGTTCTGGTCGGTGACGGTGTCGAGCACGGCGAGCGCCTCCTCGTAGCGGCCGGCCTTGGCGAGCGAATAGGCGTAGTCGGTGCGGTTCTCGTCGGTCACGTTGGCGCCACTCTGCTTCACGCATTTGCCGCTCGCCTGGTCGTAGACCTCGCCGGCCTTGCAGGTCGGGGTGCTGGAACTGTCGTCGCCGGCGGCAAGAACGGGAGCCGACGGAGCGAGGGAGGAAAGGCCGAGTACGACGGCGGCGGCGAGAAAGGTTTTCGTGTTCATCAAGATGTCTCCTTGCAGGACGTTGCGAGGGGAGAACACGCGGTGCTGCCGTTCTATTCGGCGTGGCAGGAAAAAAAGTCGAGGCGCACCGACGGAGGTTGGAACAGCGCCGGAGCAACGCACGATCGGCAGTATGCGTCACGTCGCGGTAAAGATTGTATTTAGCATTCTCCGATAAATCATCCGTTAGGGATTTTTGTCTGGGCTGCAGGCGCCGCGATCGCGTGTCGTCCATGCCTGTTCGGAGTTGCGTGTTTCATGCGTCTGTCGGCTACGTCACTTGTCGTCGTCTCTCTTCTGCTTGCGAGCTGCCGCTCGACCTCGGGGCCGGAGGAAGTGCTTGCGATCAAACCCTCGAACGAGGTGACGAGCGCGATCTCGGCGTCCGCCGCGCCGATCCCGGCGGCGGAGGTCGCCGCAGACGCCGGTGCGCCGCAGGAGAGCGTGCCGGAGCAGCAAGCGCTTGCCTGGGCGGGCCAGGTTCCTCAACCGCAAGCGCTCACCTCGGCGCCGACGACCGTCGCGATGCCGCTGCCGGCCGAAAAGCCGGTGGCGATGCTGGTGCCGGAAAATCCGGCGGCCACGCTGGAGCCGCAGGTCCGCTCGCGGATATACGGCCATCGTTTCCGCGACGCCAAGCCGATCAATTTCGGCAAGTCCTCGCCGAAGAAATATGCCGTCCACGGAGTCGACGTTTCCCGCTGGCAGGGCGACATCGACTGGGCGAAACTCAGGACGCAGGGGGCGAATTTCGCCTACATCAAGGCGACGGACGGCGGCGATCACCTCGATCCGATGTTCAAGATGAACTGGCGCCGGGCGAAGGATGCGGGCCTGAAGCGCGGCGCCTACCACTTCTTCTACTGGTGCCGCACCGCCGGCGAGCAGGCCGAATGGTTCATCCGCAACGTGCCGCGCGACCCGGATGCGCTGCCGCCGGTGATCGACGTCGAATACAACGCGGAATCGAGCTGCAAGCGGCGGCTTTCCACCGCCAAGATACACGAGAAGATGCAGGTCTTCATGGACATGCTCGAGCGCCACTACGGCAAGCGCCCGATCATCTACACGGCGCCGGATTTCTACGGCGACCATCTCGATGGCGCTTTCCGCGAATACCCCTTCTGGCTCCGTTCGGTCGCCGCACACCCCTCGAAGGTTTACCGCGGCCGCAAGTGGCTGTTCTGGCAATATTCGGGCTCGGGGCTTTCGCACGGCGTCCAGGGCCGCATCGACCTCAACGTCTTCCGCGGCAGCGAGGAAGACTGGCATAGTTGGACGGCAGCGCGGGCGAGTTGACCTCGCGCCGCCGTCAGCAGGCCCTCAGCTGGCGATCAGCAGCAGGACATAGGCGAGAACCGTGGCGATGAGGCCGCGGAACGCGTAGGCCACGAAGCGGTACTTCTGTCCGGCGATCTGTGCGAGAATGTCCGCATTCTTCAGATATTCGTCGAAAAGATAGCGGAGATCACCGTGTTCCGCCGCGGTCTCGAGCAGCGGACGGTGCTTGGACCACGTACCCCAGAAAAGAGACGTGGATGTCGTAATATGACGCGGCAGGATTACCATGACTGCGGATAGCATCGAGAATGTCGAGGTCAGCCCAAGAATAGCCGACAGCGTATTCTCCCAGATCGTGCGGTCATAGTAGCGCTCGAGCGTGAAGACGTTTCTGACCTCGCTCGAGGTCACGAGGAAAGCCAGCATGAAAGTAAAAATGTAGGCGGCCTTCTGGTCCGAGGTCTTCACCTGGTCATAGAACACGTCGTTAATTTTTTTCACGTGGCTGAAGTATTCTTGGTTCACGTTCGCGCTCGCCGGCGGAGTTTCGATCAATTCGCTCGGCGCCGTGTCAAAATCGGCCATCTTCTCCTGCCCCTCAGTTGAAAGTGTATTTTTGCTACTACACTCCCTTAAAAAGGCAAGGGTGTTTGTACTCGCGATACTTGACACCTCCGCGGGAGTTGAACACTGCTGTGGCCATGGCGGGAGAATCTTTCAAGACAACGTCGACGATCGCAGCGCTGCTCGTCGGGATGAGCTGGAATTGCTCGCCCGCCGCGGCGGAGCCCGTCGCACGCGCAGCCAACGCGGCTGCCTCGGTGATCGCACGCAAGTTCGGTGAAGAGGTGCGCTTCATCGACATCTCGGACTGGCGCTTTGTCGACCTGAAACAGGACCTGCTGCCGGGTGACGTGCTGCGCACGAATGCGACCGGGCAGCTTGCCATCCTCTTTGCCGACCGCACGCAAATCCGTCTCGGGCGCAATTCCTCGCTCAGAGTGCGGCAGGTTTCCGCCGGTAGCGATGCCGAGCTGGAGCTCGAGGCCGGCACGATGTGGGCGCGCGCCGAACGCGGCGGAACCGGCGTGAAGATCATGACGCCTGCGGCCACCGCGGCGATCCGCGGCACCGACTGGACCATGACGGTCGAGGGAGCGAAGACGTCGCTCACCGTTCTCGAAGGTCTGGTCGAGCTCAGCAACGATTTCGGCAGCGTGCAGGTCGCCCAGGGTGAGGCGGCGGCCGCGACCATCGGGCAGGCGCCTCGCAAGGTGGTGATCGTCGATTCCGACGACCGCGAGCAGATGCTCTTCTATCTGGCGCCCCGCAACGCCTTCAACTTCATGCCGGCCTCGCCGCTGAAGGTCGCGGACATGCGCCGCGAGATCGACCGGATTTCGGCCATGCCCGCCGTGGGGCGGAGCACCGAGGATATCTTGGTGCTGGCGGAAACCCAGCTTTCTCTCGAAGGTCGCGAGGCCGCGAGGGCCACACTTGCGCTCCTGCGCACACGGTCGCTTACGCCCGCGCAACGGGCGCGCGCCGATCTGATCGAGGCGACGATCGCGGCGGCGGAGAAGCGCTATGACGAGGCGGCGGTGCTGTTCGGTCGAGCGGCCGGAAAGCTTGATGCCCGCCGCCGGGATATCGCCGTCTACGGGCGCTATTACGCCCGATCGCTTGCCGATCCGAACCGGGTCGAACCACTGCCGACGGCGGTGAGCGGTCCCTACGGGGCCCTGCTGCAGGCCTACGCTCAGGGGTTCCTCAAGGATATCAAGGCGGCGATTGCGACGATCAGGGCCGCCGAACGACGTTTTTCGGACGATCCGTCCCTGCCGGCCTACCGGGCACAGCTCGCGATGCTCCTCAACGACCGCGAACAGGCGGAGGAAGCGTTCGGCCGTTCGCTGTCGCTCGACCCCGCCGATCCCACGGCGCTCGAAGGACGTGCCAACTATCGCGCCGGGATCAAGGGCGATCTCGACGGCGCCCTTCAGGATCTGCAGGCGGCCGTCAGGGTCGCTCCCGGTTCGACCACGACCTGGAACGCGATCGGCAACGTGCAGTCGGCGCGCGGTGACACGCAGTCTGCGGAGGAGGCCTTCAAGAAGGCGATCGCCCTCGATCCCCAGGACCCCGTCGCCTATGCGAACCTCGCGATCCTCTATCTCGACCAGTCGAGGGTGGAAGAAGCGAAGGCAGCGATCGATCGGGCGCTCGAGGCGGACTCGAGTTTCGATGTGGCTCTGGTGGCGCGCGGGCGCTATCATATGCAGACGGGCGAGGTCGACCGCGCGATCGACGATCTGCTCGCCGCTTCGGTGTCCAATCCCTCCTATTCGCAGGGGCAGCTGCTCCTCGCCGCCGCACACTACCAGAAGGGCGACAGGGTGCCGGCCGAGCAGGCGGTCGACAACGCCGACAGGCTGGACGACAACGACCCGGTGATTTCTTCCTACCGGGCGGCCGTGGCCATCGACGACTACGATTCCGAAGGGGCGATCCGCAACGCCCAGGAGTTCATGCGGCGTTCGCGGGAGAGGGGCGGCAATTTCGGATCGCTCAGTGCCAACCGCGATGCCGGTTCGACCCTCAACAATGCCTTCCGTCTCCAAGGGCTCAATGCCTGGGGCGAATATTACGGCGATGTCGTGTTCGATCCTTTCGTCGGTAGCAGCTACATCGACCAGACGGTGCGCGGCAGCGCGACGCCCTTCGCCAACAGCTATGTCTATGGCGACAATGTCGTCACCAATGGTGCAAACAGCCTCAGCTATTCGTCCTTCCTGCAGGGTCTTCTGCTCGATCCGCACATGCTGGCCGGCAGCTCGCTGACCGCCAACATCGTGCGCTCACCCTTCATCGAGACCACGTTCGGTGGCGGCGTGACGGCCGCCGCAGGCGATCCCGGCTACACGGTCGAAGGGGAGGTTCAAGGCTACTCCAACCTGCCTTTTCCAACCAGCTATTACCTGAATGCCGAGTGGGAAAAGGGCTACGACGAGCGAACGGATTCGTTCGGCACTGACCTCAGTTCGGAGGATCGCCTGCTGCGGGGCAACGGCTATCTGACGGCCACTCCGACGCCGGACGACCGCGTCGTCGCCTATTTCAACCGCTCCGACACATTCTCCAACCTTGCGCTGAAAGGAGGGCTGGACATCGAGAGCGAGACGGTGACGACGAATGCCGGCGTCGGCATCAGCCACACCATCGCCTACCGGAACGTCGTCAACGCGGCGCTGCTCTACAACGAGATTGACGCAGACGGACTGGATGAACGCACCCTCCTCCCTCCCTTCGGCCTTGCCACAACGACGGAGAGCTCTCAGCGCACCTATGTCGCCGCTCTGAGCCACAGCGTCGGCGAGGACGACCTGACCTGGCGCTACGGCATCGAGGGCGGCTGGATCGAGTCTTACAGCCAGCTCAAGTTCGGCTCCATCCCGACGATTGCAGATCCGAACGACCGGGCCGGTTACGGCCGGGTCTATGTCGACCTGCTACACGAGATCACGCCGAGCCTGAAGGGCGAGTATGCGCTGTACGGCACACTCGTCGACGGGGAGGCAGAAGATGTGACCCGGCTCGAACCGCGCGCGGGCATCGCCTGGTCGCCGGCTGAAGGGCATTGGCTGCGTGCCGGCTTCCTGCGCCAGAGCCTCTACGTCACCACGCCGACGCTTTCTCCGGTCGGTGTCGTCGGCCTGCAGCCGAACGAGATTTCGACGGGCCTCGGCGGCTACGTCGATACCGTCGCTCTGCGCTGGGATGCGGAATGGACGCCGGATTTCTTTACGGCGGCGGAGTTCCAGCATCAGGACGCCAAGGATGTGCAGATTACGATTCCGTTCTCGGCCTTTCCGTTCTCGGCATCCGAAGGTCGCATCGACCGCGGTAGCCTGACGGCCAACCTGCTGCTCGGCCACGGCTTCGGCCTTTCGGCCACTGCCGCCTATGCGTCCTCGGAGAACGAGGACCCGACATCCGCGACCTATGGCGGACCTCTGCCTTTTGTGCCGAATTGGGCAGGGCAGGTGGCGCTGACCTGGGTCAACGAAGCGAACGTGAAGGCGACGATCGCCGCGAACTATATCGGCGCGCGCGATGACGAAAATGGCGTCGAGCTCGACGACTACTGGACGCTCGACGCAAACCTGATCTGGGAACCCTTCGGCAAGCACATGGAGATCGAACTGGCCGGGTATAACCTGCTCGGCGAGGATTTCGAGGTGACGAGCGGTGCCCCCGGATGGGGCCCGACCTTCAAGGGATCAATGAAAGTCCGCTTCTGATGATCCGCGGGCTGTTCACCAGGGCTTCGGACCGCTGGAAGCCGCGCCGGCGCCGGCGCTCCGTGTTGCTGGCGCTCGTGGTTCTCGCGGCCGTCATCGGGATCACCCGGCTCGCCGCCTGGCCGCTGGTCGACGCCCGCGGCTTCGATCTCTTCTCGACGCTTCGACATGCGCCGTTGCCGGACGACGGACCGGTGATCGTGGCGATCGACGAACCGTCCTTCGCCGAGATCAACGCCCAGTGGCCGTGGCCGCGCAGCCTGCATGCGAAGCTCATCCGGGCCTTGCGCGACGCCGGTGCGAAGGCCGTCGGCCTCGACATCATTTTCGCCGAACCGACCACTGAGGAGGAAGACAGGACCTTTGCCGAGGCGCTCGGACCCGATGTCGTGCTGGCGGGCGACGAGACGCTGATCTCGACGGCCGAGGCCGACCAGTTCGTGCGCACGCTGCCGCTCGATCGCTTCCTCGGTACCGGTGCGCGGCCGGGCATCGCTTCGATCAGCCTCAGCGGCGATGGTGTTGTGCGCAGCCTGCCTGACATCGCCGACAGCTTCGCCGGCGAGCTCGCCCGAGCCGCGGGTTTTGCCGTCGAGCCGCCGGCGCACGGCACGCTCATGCAGACCTTCGGCGGTCCGCGAACCTATCCGACGGTTTCCTATTACCAGGCGCTCGATCCGGAACACTTCCTGCCCCCGGACACCTTCCGCGACCGCGTGGTGATCGTCGGCCTCAGTCTGCAGAACGCCCCGACGGTGGCGGGCGGTGGCGCGGACGCGTTTTCAATCCCCTACACGATGTATACCGGAAGCCTGGTCGCCGGGGCGGAAATCCATGCGGCGATCTTCGACAACCTGCGCAAGGGCTTCGGCATAGCCGCGGCGTCGCCAGAAGCTGGTCTTCTGTTTCTTTTCTGCGCGGTGGCCTCTGCCGTCGTTCTCACCTGGCGCGGCACCGGCTGGCCGACGGCGATCGGCGGGCTCGCCGTCGTCATCGCCATGGTGGCTGGCAGCTATCTCGTCTTGCATTTCGGGCGGGTTTTCATCTCGCCGATCGCGCCGTCGCTCGCCTTCATCCTGATCGCCGCCGGGCAATCGACCTTCGACTATGCCGCCGAGCGGCGCAGCCGCCGGGAGATCACGCGAGCTTTCGGGCAGTACCTCTCGCCGGACCTCGTCGAACGTCTGGCGCAGGACCCCTCGCACCTGAAACTCGGCGGCGAGAAGCGCGTCCTTTCGATCCTCTTCTGCGACGTTCGCGGCTTCACCACGATCGCCGAAGGCATGAAGGACGATCCCGAGCAACTGACCCAGCTCATCAACCGGTTGCTCACGCCGCTCTCGGAGGTGGTCCTCGCCCATGGCGGTACCATCGACAAGTATATCGGCGACTGCATCATGGCCTTCTGGAACGCGCCGCTCGACGATGCCCTCCATGCGCAGCACGCCGTCTCGGCGGCGCTCGGCATGCTGGAGGCGATCGACCGCCTGAACGACGAGCTGCACGCCGAGGCGGAGGCGAGGGACGAACCGTTCACACCCTTGCGG
>DATGWU010000752.1:0-6506 GCA_035299345.1 Rhizobium sp. | reverse complement strand
AGGTCACGACACTTCTTCCGATCTTCGGCGAAGTCGTCCGGGAGTTCGTCGAGCGCAACGGCCCGCCCCGTCTTCTGCTGCCGGCTGTCCCGAAGCAGGTGGAACGGATCCGCGCAATCACCGATACGTGGGCCGTGAAGCCGGAGATCCTTCTCGGGGAGGAGGAGAAATGGCGAGCCTTCGAAGCGGCCGATGTCGCGCTGGCCGCCTCGGGCACGGTCGTTCTGGAGCTCGGGCTCTCCGGCATCCCGACAGTCTCGGCCTATAAGGCGGACTGGTTGATCACGCTGCTGAGGAACCGTATCAAGGTCTGGTCCGCGGCCCTGCCGAACATCATCGCCGACTATCCTGTCGTCCCGGAATATCTGAACGATGCGGTCCGGCCCGGTCCGCTCGTCCGCTGGCTGGAGCGGCTTTCCTCCGACACCCTCGAGCGCAAGGCCATGTTTGCAGGCTTCGATGAAGTCTGGATGAGGATGAAGACCGAGACCGCACCGGGTGAAGCGGCCGCAGCCATCGTTCTCGATCTCCTGCGGCAGAAGGGCGTCGTCTCATCGTCCTGAACCGGAGTCGCGCTGCTACGAGGCACGCGTCGTCCACGAGGCGAACGGATCGGGCAGGTTGCGCCACGCCTCCGGCGTGAAGCCTTCTGCAGGAACGAGGCAGTTGTCCAGCTCTGTACGTATATCCTCCTCGCGCATCGGGTCGCAGCCGATGAAGACGAGGTCCTGCCGGCGGTCGCCCCAGACGGGATCGAGGTAGGGCGTCATTGCGCGCAGAAACTCCGGATCGTCCGGCCACTGCGCGCGCGGCACGGATGCCCACCAGAGCCCCATCCGGCCGGTGCGGACGAGCGGTCCGGCTTGACTGAGTTCGCCGACATGGTGCGGCCGGGTTGCCAGCCAGAAGAAGCCCTTGGAGCGAATGACCCCGGGCCACGGGCGGTCGAGGAACGCCTGAAGCCGCATCGGGTCGAAAGGCGCGCGCGCCTTGTAGACGAAGGAACGGATACCGTATTCCTCGGTTTCCGGCACATGGTCCCGGAAGCCGTGCAATTCCTTGAACCAGAGCGGATGCGTTTCGGCCTCTGCGAAATCGAAGAGCCCGGTTCCGAGGATGTCGCCCGGCGCCACCGCTCCGAAGTCTGCCTCGATGATCCGGGCGTCGGGATTGAGCCCGGTGATGATCTTGCGCGCGGCGTCCCGCTCTTCGGCACTCGCGAGACCGATCTTATTGAGCACGACGACATCGGCGAACTCGATCTGCTCGACCAGCAGGTCGACGATGGTGCGATTATCCTCCGGGCCGGCCGCTTCGCCACGCTCGACGAGGAAGTCGGAGGAGCTATAGTCACGCAGAAGGTTCGCTGCATCGACCACGGTGACCATGGTGTCGAGCCGGGCGATGTCGGAGAGGCTCCTGCCGTTCTCGTCGCGGAAGTCGAAGGTGGCGGCGATCGGCAGAGGTTCGGCGATGCCGGTCGCCTCGATCAGCAGATAGTCGAAGCGGCCCTGCGCCGCGAGATCACGAACTTCCCGCAACAGGTCGTCGCGCAGAGTGCAGCAGATGCAGCCGTTGCTCATTTCCACGAGCTGTTCGTCGGTGCGTGACAAGGCGGCATCCCCGCCGCGTACCAGCGCGGCATCGATGTTGATCTCGCTCATGTCGTTGACGATGACGGCGACCCTGAGGCCGCTGCGGTTCCGGAGCACATGATTGAGCAGGGTCGTCTTGCCGGCGCCGAGGAAGCCGGAAAGGACGGTAACGGGGAGCTTGTTCATCGGGTGTCCTGTCTGCGGTAATGTAATACTATAACACATCGAGAGCCGAAGAAGGCGGATGTCGCCATCCGCCGTCGTCCGGTTCACAAGATTACCTGGAAAGGCACTCGGTGAGCGAGGTCGCGATGGCCCGCAGGAGATCGCCATAGAGAGCCGGCCCCGCGGTGAGCGCGCCACCTTCCGGATCGAGGACGCCGGATCTTGCGGTCGTGCCCTCGGTGACCACGTTCAGCAGCTTCGGTTCGAACTGCGGCTCCGCGAAGACGCAGGCCGCGCCGAGTTCGCCGATCTTGGCCTGTATCACCGAAAGGCGCTCGGCACCCGGCATCGTCTCTGGGCTCACGGTGACAGAGCCTGCGACGCGGACATGATAGCGGTTCTCGAAATACTGGTAGGCGTCATGGAAGACGACGAAGGGCTTGTCCTTGACCGGTTCGACGGTTGCGGTAATTTCCTTGTCGAGTGCGTCGAGCTGCGCGTCGAGCGTTTCGGTATTCTTCCGGTAGATGTCGGCGTTCGCGGGGTCGGCCACGACGAGCGTATCCCTGATCTCGGCGGCCATCGCCTTGGCGTTCATCGGGTTGAGCCACAGGTGCATGTCGACGCCACCATGTTCATGGTCGTCATGGTGTTCGGTCTCGCTGCTTGCCTCGGCCGCGTGGTCCTCATGGTCGCCGTCGTCATGAGCTTCGAAGGGGCCGCCCTCGCGGAAGGGAAGCTCGACGAGCCCTGGTGCTTCGCCCAGGGCGACGACCTTGGCGTCGCCGGGCAGTGCTTCGAGCGGTTTGTCGAGAAAGGCTTCGAAATCGTGGCCGATCCAGAAGACGACGTCGGCATCCTCGAGCTTCTGCGCGTCCGATGGCTTCAACGAGTAGGTATGCGGGGAAGCGGCGCCGCCGACGATGAGTGCGGGCTCGCCGGCACCTTGCATGATCGAGGCGACCAGCGAATGGATCGGCTTGACCGAGGCGACGACCCGGACCTCGGCTGCGGCGAGGGACGGCATGACGAGCAACGCGGCGGCCGATGCTGCCGCGCGGATGAGGCTTTGATTCATTTCGTGACTCCAACTTGCGAACTGTATGTAATGTTATTACATCAATTGCGTAATGCTATAACGTGTGTCATAGCCGTTCGCAACAGCAAAACGTCAGGTCACCATGCTTCATTCTGCCAAACAGGGCGGCAAGCCGCTCGTCAGCCTTTCCGGCGCCGGCGTCCGCCGCAACGGTCGCTGGCTCGTCCGCGGCGTCGATTGCACCGTTCATCGCGGCGAGATCGTCACCCTGATCGGGCCGAACGGATCGGGAAAGTCGACGAGCGCCAAGATGGCGATCGGTGTGCTGCGACCGGATGAAGGGCAGGCGGCGAGAGAGCCCGGCCTGACGGTCGGATACGTTCCGCAGAAGCTCGCCGTCGACTGGACCATGCCGCTCACCGTCCGCCGGCTGATGACGCTGACGAGCAGGCTCTCCGAACGGGATATCCTCGAAGCGCTGGATGCCGTCGGCATCGCCCATCTTGCGGGTGCGGAGGTTCAGCATCTCTCGGGCGGTGAGTTTCAGCGCGCCCTGCTGGCAAGGGCGATCGCCCGCAAGCCCGACCTGCTGGTGCTCGACGAGCCTCTCCAGGGTGTGGATTTCGCCGGAGAGATCGCGCTCTACGACCTCATAACCTCCATCCGCAATCGCACCGGCTGCGGCATCCTGCTGGTTTCTCACGACCTGCATGTCGTCATGGCGGAGACGGACACGGTCATTTGCCTCAACGGCCACGTCTGCTGCCGCGGCACGCCGGCCCATGTAAGCCAGAGCCCGGAATACATGCGTCTCTTCGGCGCGCGGGCCGCCGGTACGCTCGCCGTTTACCGTCACGAACACGACCATACACACCTGCCGGACGGCCGCGTGCTTCACGCCGACGGTTCGGTGACGGAACACTGCCATCCCGGTGACGGCCACCACGATCACGCGGGGCACGATCATCATGATCACAGTCATGACCACGATCATGGCGGCGCCCACGGGCATGAGGCTGCCAGCGGCCCGGCACACGGCGAAGAGAGAAGGGGTGAGCACCATGCTTGACGATTTCTTCACGCGCGCGCTGATCGCCGGCATTGGCCTCGCACTGACGACCGGACCGCTCGGCTGTTTCGTCGTCTGGCGCAGGATGGCCTATTTCGGTGACACCATGGCGCATTCGGCGCTTCTCGGGGTCGCTTTGTCACTGCTCTTCTCGGTGAACCTGATGGTGAGCGTGTTCGCGGTCACCGTCATGGTTTCGCTTGTCCTTCTCCTGCTGCAGCGGCGTCAGGCGCTTTCGGCTGATGCGCTGCTCGGCATTCTGAGCCACGCGACGCTCGCCGTCGGCCTCGTCATGGTCGCCTTCATGTCCTGGGTGCGCTTCGATCTCATCGCGTTCCTCTTCGGCGACATTCTCGCGGTCACACCCACCGATATCGCCGTCATCTGGGGCGGCGGCGCGGTCGTACTGGCTCTCGTCGCCTGGCTCTGGCGGCCCCTGCTGGCGGCCACCGTCAATCCGGAGGTCGCGGAGGCCGAGGGCATGCATCCGGAGCGGTCGCGGCTCGCCTTCATGCTGCTGATGGCATTG
Source organism: Rhizobium sp. (assembly GCA_035299345.1). Classification (GTDB taxonomy): domain Bacteria; phylum Pseudomonadota; class Alphaproteobacteria; order Rhizobiales; family Rhizobiaceae; genus Allorhizobium. The sequence continues at coordinate 2,109 of DATGWU010000752.1, read as the reverse complement.
GTGATCGCCATTGCGATGAAGATCGTCGGCATCATGCTGATCACATCGCTCCTGATCATTCCGGCCGCCGCCGCACGCCGTTTCTCCTCAACGCCGGAGGTCATGGCCGTGCTCGCCTCGCTGATCGGCGCCGTCGCCGTCGCCGGCGGCCTGTTCGGATCGCTGACCTATGACACGCCGTCCGGACCGTCGATCGTCGTTGCCGCGACCATCCTGTTCCTGATGAGCCTGCTGCCGTTCCGGCTGCGGGCCGGCGAAACCGCAGCTCGTTGAGCGGAGGAGACCATGACGACACCGCAACTGACGCGCAATCAGTCTCTCGTCTTCGACACGCTCATGAAGTCGGAAGGGCCGATGTCGGCCTATACGATCCTCGACCGTCTGCGCGATCACGGGTTTCGGGCACCGCTGCAGGTCTATCGCGCGCTCGAGAAGCTGGTGGAGTTCGGGCTAGTCCATCGCCTGGAGAGCATCAACGCCTTCGTCGCCTGCTCCCACCCGGCGCAGGACTGCTGCCGACACGGCACGGTGGCGTTCGCGATCTGCAACAGCTGTGGCGGCGTGACCGAGTTTCACGACCACTCGATCGACCATCGGCTATCCGACTGGGCCAAGGCGCAGCAATTCAAGGCGGAAAAGACGACCATCGAGATCCGCGGTCTCTGCCGCCAGTGTAGCTGAGGGGAGGCGACAAGTGCCCCTTCAGAGCGGCCGCAGTTCGCGGGCGAACCGCTGCCAGTTGCGGACATAGTTCTCCGCCGAGAGCCTGAGACCCGCAGCAGCCCGCTCGTCCAGCGTCCGGACGATCCGCGCAGGCGAGCCGACGATCAGTGAATTGTCGGGAAATTCCTTGCCTTCCGTCACCAGCGCGTTGGCACCGATCAGGCAGTTGTTGCCGATTCTGGCGCCATTCAGCACCGTCGCCCCCATGCCGATCAGGGAATTGTCGCCGATCGTGCAGCCGTGGATGATGGCATGATGGCCGATCGTGCAACCCTTGCCGATCCGCACGGGAAACCCGGGATCGACGTGCACCATCGCACCTTCCTGGATATTGGTGCCTTCTCCGACCACGATCGGCTCGTTGTCGCCGCGCAGCACCGAACCGAACCAGATGCCGACATCGAGTCCGAGCTCGACCTGGCCAATCACATGGGCATCAGGCGCGACCCAGAAGCGACCCTCGGCCGGCGTCTTCGGGACGAGATTTCCGAGCGCATAAAGGGGCATAACGGCTCTCCGTGCTGACGGCAAGGGTTGGTTGTGTGACGTCAGCGGAGCCTCAGCACCACCGGCGCGCGGCCTCCGGGCGCTGAGACATGCAGGTGGATGTTGGTCTCCGGCTGTGAATAGCGCCAGGCGCGCGCGCCGTGGCAGAGCAGAAGACCGATCAAATCCTTGGTCATCGACCTTTTCCGGCCGAGTCCGAGGTCGGCGATCCGCATTGCCGCCTCATGAAGCGGATGCAGCGCTGGGCGATACGGCCTTCTCGTCTCCCCGCCATGGGGAGAAAGGCCGAAGCGGTTCTCGTTCGATGCCATGTCTGCTACCTCGTACTCACTACATTTCGAGGTGGCCGACGGACGTCCTGCTTACTGCAGGGAAGCCCAGCAGCCAAATCCTTTGCTCTTCAGCGACTTGCACGCGTTCACGGCAGCCTTCTGGTCGGCGAAGCCGCCGAAGCGTGCACGGTGGACCTGTGCGGAACCGCTGCCGTAGGCGACGGTGAAGGGGGAGGCGGAACGCAATACCTTGCCGCCTTTGTCCTGCGCCTTGCGCAGAAGCTCCATTGCGAGTTTCTTGTCGGCCGCAGCGCCGATCTGGATCACCCAGCCCGTGGGGGCCTTCGGGGTGGACGCGGTGACCGTGTTGTCAATTTCTTCCGTCGCCGGGGCAGGCGCCGCTACCGGATCGAGAGAGGCCTGCTCATTGCTGACGCGACCCGTCTTTAGGCTGGATTCCGGCATATAGGCCGGCGCCGGCTCCGGGACCGGAAGAGCGGCTGCCGGAGGCGCGGCGACAGGGGCCGTGACTGCTTCGAGAGCGGGACTTGCGCCGCCCGTGCTTGCGTAGGCGGTCTGCATGCCGGCTGGCTGATAGCGAATTTCC
>DATGWU010000751.1:0-42104 GCA_035299345.1 Rhizobium sp. | reverse complement strand
GACTGATCTGAAACGCCCGCTTCCCCGCAGCAAGCAGCCGCCGCGTCGGACGGAGATGCACGTCCGTCCCACGGCCCCGATCCTGCCGGCGTCCAATATACAGGGCAATGCGCTGATGGTGGTGATCGCCATCATGGCCTTTCTCGCCTGCCTGACGCTCGGCGCCGTCAGCATGGTGCGTGCGACGGCCGCCGGCTGGCAGAGCCAGATCTCGCGCGAGATCACCATCCAGATCAAGCCCGAGGACGGTCTCGACATGAACAAGGCACTGGTTCGCGCCCGCGACCTTGCCTTGACCTTCGTCGGCACCAGGGACGGCACGATCATGGACGACGACGCGACGGCCCGTCTCCTGGAACCCTGGCTCGGCACCGGGTTGGACATCAACGATCTTCCGGTGCCACGCCTCGTCATCATCACCATCGACGAGACGCATCCGCCAGACTTCACGGCGATGCGTGCGCTGCTGAAGGAGGAAGTACCTCAGGCCTTCCTGGACGATCACCGCACCTGGGTGGATCGCCTCGTCTCCATGGCGCGGACCACTGTTCTCGTTGGCTCCGGCATCCTGCTGCTGGTCTTCGTCGCCATGGTGCTGACCGTCGTCTTCGCAACGCGCGGGGCGCTCTCCGGCAACCGCCACATCATCGAGGTCCTGCATTTCGTAGGCGCCGAGGGCTCCTTCGTGGCGCAGGAGTTCCAGAAACACTTCCTGAAGATCAGCCTCAAGGGTGCGGCCGCAGGGGGCATCGCGGCGGCGACGCTCTTTGCACTGGCAGGCTATTGGCAGAGCCGGTCGCTGGCGACACCCGAAAGCGACCAGACGGCAGCGCTCTTCGGTACCTTCAGTATTGGCTTCATGGGCTACCTTGGCATTTTCGCGACGATGATCGTCATTGCGCTGCTGACCACGCTTACCGCGCGCTTCACCGTCATCAGGACCATCTACGAAATCGATCTGATCCGTTCGGATCCCACTCGCACGGATGGCCTGATCAGCGACTGAGGAAAGCCTGTTGACTTGCCACAAAGCCGCCTGTTCGCCGTGTCAAAAGGGCGGTATGCACAACCTATGACGATGGGTCGGATGTCACGGATCACAGCAAGTCCGAAGATGCCGCGGCAGCGTCCCGCGCACGGCCTCTTCGCGCGGCGTGGGCCGTTGCGTCGCGTTCTGCGCTATGGCGGCATTGTCGCCATATTCGCCTGCGCCCTCGTCGTTGCCGGCTTCCTGCGCTTTGCCGATCATGTGACAACACTGAAACCGCCCGCGGATCCCCGGGCCGATGCGATCGTCGTCCTGACCGGCGGATATCAACGGATCGACCAGGCGGTCGACCTCCTCCGCCGCGGCTCGGGCAAACGCTTGCTCATTTCCGGCGTTCATCCGACGACGACGCCATCCCAGATCCGACGGATGACGCAGAGTCCCAACGATCTCTTCGACTGCTGCGTCGACATTGGCTACCAGGCGCTCGACACGATCGGCAACGCCAACGAAATATCTCGCTGGATCCATGACCGCGGCTATTCCCGGGTTTTGGTTGTGACCAACAACTACCATATGCCACGCAGCCTCATGGAGCTCCGGCGTGTCGACCGCGCGACGGAATTCATCGCCTATCCGGTCGTGAATTCCGACCTCAAGACCACGAACTGGTTTGCGAACCCCAGCGTTCTACGCACACTGCTTGCGGAGTACGGGAAGACCTTGGTCGCCTTCGCACGCGGTCTGGTGGGCTGGAGCATGGGAGACGGCTTGCGCTCGAGCGCGACACTCGCCAAATCAGTCCAGTGATAACGGTGCCGGGCGCTTTCTCTCGGACCTGATTTCGTATAGGCACGTCGCAACCACGCCGCGGGAAGCCTTTCATGATCGCCTTGCGTTCCATTCTCTTCAACACTGCCTTCTATCTGAATCTCATCCTGCGAATGATCGTGCTTTCGCCGATCTATTTCGTGATGCCGCGCAAGAAGGCATTCTCGATTCCGAAGAACTGGGCGCTTTCCTGCCATTGGCTGATGAAGACGATCGTCGGCACGACATTCACGATCGAAGGGCTCGAGAATATCCCCAAGGGCGGATACATCCTGGCGCCGAAACACCAGTCGTTCTGGGACACCTTCGCCTTGCTGCCCTGGCTCGACGACCCGGTCTATATCCTGAAGCGCGAGCTTCTCTGGATTCCCCTCTTCGGCTGGTATGCGAAGAAGCAACGGATGATCCCGGTGAATCGCGGCGCGCGCGGCAAGGTCATGGCGGCGGTCATGGCGCGAACGGCTGAGGAGATGCGCAACGGCCGCCAGCTCATCATCTATCCGGAAGGAACGCGCCGCGCCCCCGGCGCTCACCCGGAATACAAATACGGCATCGCCCGGCTTTACCGCGATCTTCAGGTGCCGGTCGTACCGGTAGCGATGCATCCGGGTCTCTTCTGGCCACGGCGCAAATTCCTTCGTTTCCCCGGCCACTTCAAAGTGCGCATCCTGCCCCCGATCGAACCCGGTCTCGATCCGGACGCTTTCTTCGAGAGACTCATGCATGTCCTCGAAGCGGCAAGCGACGAGTTGCTGGTCGAGACCGCAAGAGAGAACCCGCATGTGCCGCTTCCGCCGACGGCAAAGCGTCGTCTCAACGAGCTCGCAAAAGAAACGGCGTCAAACGAGGACCGCTGACCATCGTCCGGTTTGCTCGCGGACGAGCCGGGCGGCCTATCAACCGATTGCTCAATTGATTGCCGCCAATACCTGTTCCAGCCAGTGATCCCGTATGCCCATCTCCTGCAAATGCGCGACGGTATTCGCGACATATGCCTGATTGGGACCGGACTGCCCGACTGCGTGGCTCACAATGCCCGCGGCCTCGGTAATCGTCATGGCGCCGGCATATTGCCGATGACCACGATCCACCACGTAAGTGACCGCCGAAACAGTACGGCCATCATTGAGCGCTATCGGTATCGAGCGTTCGCGGTAAACATGGGTAACGAGTTCGCGTTCGCGCAGATAGTCGAGGGTTGCTTCCCACTCCGAAGGAGCGACACGAAAGGCGACGCCGCGGCATGAACCTCCCCGATCGAGGCCCAGCACCAGACCCGGACGCTCTTCGGTTCCCCGATGCACCCATGAATGGACACAAAGCGAGCGCCGATAGCCGAAGGTTCGGCCTTGCACCCGTTCCTCAAAGGGGAAGCCCGGATTCCACATCAGCGATCCGTAGCCAAAGACCCAAAATTCGTCCATATCCGGCATCATCTCAGTGCGTTCGAATTGTCCCATCATGGAGTGCCCGATGGCATCGTCAACCCGATCCGGTCAGACAGCTGTGACACGGAAAGTCGTCCTGCTCGGCGTGCTCGTCGTCCTGGCGATGGCCGTCTATAGCGGAGGCTGGATGCTCGCCGCAACCCTGATGCGGCAGCGCGTTTCAGAACTCTTCGACGGAGGCGATGCTGCAGCCGCCGAGGTTCACTGCAACGATATGGATATCCGCGGCTATCCCTTTCGAATTGGCCTCTTCTGTTCGTCGATCACGGTCGATGACCGTTTCAACGGTATTTCCGCGTCGCTCGGCGCGTTCCGTTCCGCCGCCCAGGTCTACGCGCCCAGCCACTTCGTATGGGAAATGGATAGCCCTGCGGAACTGCGATCGGCGCTCGGCTTCTCCTTCTCGGCGCAATGGGAGAAACTGCACTCAAGCGCCAGCGCCTGGTTCGATGGCCTGTCCCGCTCCTCACTCGTAACCGAGGGTTTGAAGATCGACGCCACGGCGGTGGCGGACGGCAGCACCGCCACGCTAGGAAGCGAGCATGGGGAGTTCCATATCCGCCGCAACGGAGAGGACCTCGACGCCGCCGCCCTGGTGACGAACGCAAGCGTCCTCATGCCGAAAGCGACGCCACTCGCTCTGCCGCCCTTCTCCGCCAGCCTTGACGTGACGCTGCTCGGCAAGGCCGCCCTCCTCGATCCGGCGCGCGATGCTGCGGCGACCGAGCTCTACGGGAGCAAGGGTGAGATCCGCCGGCTTGTGATCGATCTCGGGGAGGGGCGCGTGCTGACGGCCCGCGGCCCATTGTCCGTCGGTGACGATGGCAATCTCTCCGGCAAGCTTCACCTGGAGCTTGAAAAAGTCGTGGGTTGGAAAGAGGCGCTGACCACGGCTTTCCCGGATTCGGCCGAGGATTTCGAGAATGCGGCGAAGGTGCTCACTGCACTTTTCGGAGGGAAGGATTCCGGCTCCGCCGAGCTCACGTTACATGAAGGCGTCATCTCCGTCGGGATCATCCCGATCGGTGTCCTGCCGCCCCTCTGACGGTCAGCCTTTTTTCTCGTCCAGGGCGTGGCGGCCGAAGTCAGGCGCATCGACGTCCTGACCTGCTTCCACGATCGAGCGACGGATCGCCCGCGTGCGGGTGAAAAGCTCGAAGAGCTTGTCGCCCTCTCCCCAGCGGATCGCGCGCTGCAGGTAGGCGAGATCTTCCGAGAATCGCGCCAGCATTTCGAGTATGGCGTCGCGGTTATGCAGGCAGACGTCGCGCCACATGGTGGGATCGGATGCGGCAAGGCGGGTAAAATCGCGGAAACCCGATGCGGAATACTTGATCACTTCCGATTCCGTAACCGTCTCCAGGTCATCCGCCGTGCCGACGATGTTGTAGGCGATAATGTGCGGCAGATGGGAAACGATCGCGAGAACCTTGTCATGGTGCTGCGGGTCCATCTCGTCGACCCTGGACCCCAGCGCTTCCCAGAAAGACCTGAGACGCGTGAGCGCTCCGGCATCGGTCCCCGGCAGTGGTGTCAGGATGCACCAGCGCCCCTTGAAAAGACCGCAGAAGCCGGCGTCCGGGCCGGATTTCTCCGTGCCGGCGATCGGGTGTCCGGGCACGAAGTGGATACCCGGCGGCATATGGGGTGCTATCTGTGCGATGACGGACGCCTTCGTCGACCCGACGTCGGTAACAATCGCGCCGGGCTTCAGATGCGATGCAATCTGCCTGGCGACACTCTCCGACGCTCCGACCGGAACCGAGATGATCACCAGGTCAGCGCCCTCGACCGCCTCGGCGGCGGAAAGTGTGTAAGTGTCGCCCAGTTCCAGTTCCTCGGCCCGCTTCAGCGTATCCGCCGAACGGGTCGAGATCACGATCTCGCCGGCCAGTCCCTGGTCCTTTACGTCGCGTGCGATAGAGGAACCGATGAGGCCGATGCCGATAAGCGCAATCTTTTCGAAGTGCACGTCCGTCATCCGCGGCGCCCCATAAACTCACGCAGGGCGTCGATGACACCGAGATTTGCTTCCTCGTTGCCGATCGTCATCCTGAGCGAATTGGCAAAACCATATCCGCGGACTGCGCGCAGGATGTAGCCGCGGCTGGTAAGGAACGCATCCGCCTCTGTCGCCCGCTTGCCGTCGACGTCCGGGAAATGAATGAGCACGAAATTGGTGACCGAAGGCGTCACGTCGAGGCCGATCTCCGCAAGAGCGTCCGTCACCTTCTCCAGCCAGAGCCGGTTGTGCGTCACAGCCGTTTCCACGAACGCCTGGTCTCTGATCGCAACAGCGCCTGCCGCAATCGCCGGGGCATTCAGATTGAAGGGCCCACGCACGCGGTTCATCGCGTCAACGATTTCCGCCGGGGCATAGAGCCATCCAATGCGCAAGGCGGCCAGACCGTAGACCTTCGAAAAGGTGCGGGTCATGACAACGTTGCGGTTCCCCGAGACCAGCTCGATGCCGGCCTCGTAGTCATTGCGGCGGACGTATTCTGCATAAGCCGCGTCGAGGACGAGAATGACATGAGCCGGCAGCCCGGCCTGAAGGCGACGGATCTCGCTGACCGGCACGTAGGTTCCGGTCGGATTGCCGGGATTGGCGATGAAGACGATCTTCGTCTTCTCGGTGACGGCAGCCAGTATGGCGTCCACGTCGACGGTGCAATCCCGCTCCTTGACGACTACCGGAGTCGCGCCGGCGCCCATGATCTGGATCTTGTAGACGAGAAAACCGTGCTCTGTGATGATGCCTTCGTCGCCGGGACCGAGATAGACATGGCAGAGAAGCCCGAGCAACTCATCCGAACCGTTGCCGCAGAGAATGTTCGCCATGTTCAAGCCATGAACCTCGGCAATCGCCTCGCGCAGCGCCGTCGCCTGTCCGTCCGGATAAAGCTCGAGATGGCCGGCGCTCTGCTTGAAGGCTTCGATCGCCTTCGGGCTGGGTCCGAGAGGCGTCTCGTTGGACGAAAGCTTGAAGACGCGCTCGACGCCCGGAGCATGCTCCTTGCCCGGCACATAGGCGGCGATGTCGAGGATTCCGGGGCGCGGCGTAGGCTTGGTCATGTCGCTGCTCGTCGAACTGCTGGTGAGGTGAGAACTACCGGGCGGAGGCGCGGTCTTCGGGTTCAGAGCCATTAGAACGGAAACCGCCATTTGTCGAGGGTTCCGCACCTGCCAGAAGGGGTCATCCGTCGGCGGGTTGCCGGGCGGTCGGCACACCGCGCGGCGCCAGCGCTGGGGCAAAGACACGACGGGAGACGCGCGCCTTCACCGGAAGGCCCTGATACAACCGCTTCTGCGCTTCAACGATGATGACGCCGGAAAAGGCCGGCCAGATGAAACGGCCAACGCGCTCGAAATTCCGCCGCAGGCGCAGGACGGCTCTTATCTTGGACGGCGGGAAGAACAGAGCTTCCGCACTCGCTCCGGGGGTGAAATTCGTCTCTCTCAGCAAGGTCGTGAGCTGACCACGCGAATAGGGCCGCCCGGAGCCGAAGGGGGTATGTTCCATCCGCGCCCAGACTCCGCGGCGGTTCGGCACCACGATCACCAGCCGCCCGCCCGGGGCCAGTACGCGCCAGATTTCCTTGAGGGTCTCGCGCGGATCCTCGGCGAATTCGAGAGAGTGCACCATCAACACACGATCGATGGAGGAGTCCGGAAGCGGCAGCTCCTCTTCGAAGACCAGTGCAGTTGCAGACGGTTCACCGACAGGCCAGTTTACCGCCCCTTGTCCCGCGGGCATGAAGGCGAAGGTCCGTTCCGTATCGGCCCGGAAGCGATCCAGAAACGGAACGCAGTAGCCGAGACCCACGAGCCGCTCTTGCGGTAGCCGGCTCCAGAGCGATGCGAGTGCCATCGCGATCGAGTGCTCGGCCATTCGCCCGAGACGCGAATGATAAAATTGACGGAGATCGACGATATCGGCGTGCATGAGCAATTGATATCAGCGGCTGATTGGACTTCAAGGCCAAAGACGCTACATTCCGCGCGACGAAGCAGAGACGGACGGAACCCATGAAAGCCTTGGAACTCGAAATCTTTCTTTGCCGCAGCGACAATTTCGGTGTCCTTCTCCACTGTCACGAGAGCAATCTGACGGCATCGATCGACGCCCCTGAATACGCTCCGATCGTCGCCATGGCCGATCGGCGAGGCTGGAATATCACCCACATTCTGACGACGCATCACCACGGTGATCATGTCGAGGCCAATCTCGCACTCAAGGATCGCTATCAATGCGAAATCGTCGGTCCGCGCGACGAAGCCGTGGCCATCCCGGGCATAGACAGTGCGGTGGGCGACGGAGATTCATTCGATCTCGGAGGCCATGTCGTTCAGGTGATCGAGACCCCCGGCCATACGGCCGGCCACGTCTGCTACCATTTTCCCGACAGCAAGCTGCTCTTCGCCGCAGACACCCTCTTTGCGCTCGGCTGTGGCCGGCTCTTCGAACGCCCGGCGGCCGACATGTGGCACTCCCTGCAAAAGCTTGCGGCTCTGCCCGACGAAACGGCAGTCTACTTCGGCCACGAATACACACTGGCGAATGCCCGCTTTGCGCTGACGATCGATCCTGACAACGAGCGCCTGAAAGCACGTGCCGGCGAGATCGAGAGGCTGCGCGCGGAAGGCAAATTTACGATTCCGACGACAATCGGACTGGAGAAGGAGACGAATCCGTTCCTTCGGGCGTCCGAGCCGGCGATCCGCCGCAACCTTCTGATGGAAGGCCGCTCCAACGAGGAGGTTTTCGCGGAGATCCGCCGGCGCAAGGACCATTTCTGATGCGCGCCGAAGATATCGTCGCGGCGCTCGGAATGCAGCCGCATCCGGAAGGTGGCTGGTATTCCGAAACCTTTCGCGATGCGGTTGGTATGGACCGCAGCCATTCTACTGCGATCTATTACCTGTTGACGTCCGGCCAACGGTCCCATTGGCACCGCGTCAGGGATGCCGCGGAGGTGTGGCACTACTACGCCGGCGCTCCGCTTGCGCTTCATCATGCCGTCGATGGCGTCACTGTCGAGACGATCCGCCTCGGTCCTGCCGTGTTGACGGGTGAGCGACCGCAGGCCGTGATCCCCGCCAATTGCTGGCAGGCCGCCGAAAGCCTCGGGGAGTACACCCTGGTCGGTTGCACGGTCGCTCCGGGTTTCGATTTCTCCGCCTTCGAAATGGCACCGCCTGACTGGTCACCGGGACAGGGCTAGAGGCTCGCTGCGGACCTTGCGAGCGCCAAGGTCAGAATGCACTGGGCTCCATAATAGCTGATCCAGACATAATAGGAGGCAGCCCGGCTCAAGGCATGGTCCGGCTTCAGCACGAACCGTTGCAGGGCGAGCACGGCGTCCGAGCTCATGAAGACAGCCGCCCCGAGAAAGACGGTCGGCGCCTGAACGAACAAGGCGAGCAGTGCCATCCCGAGGATAACCAGGCCGTAGACGGACACCGCCACGCGATGCTGTCCCGCGTGCCTGCGCAGGATTGGCAGAATGATGGCCATCGCGGCCACCGACGCCGCTCCGGCGGCGACTCTCCAGACCTCGGCCGACAGGACCGACGGAGCCGCCATCGAAACGAAGAGAGCCCCATATGCGAGGTGGGCTGCAAGGAAGGACGCCAGACCATTCCTGAATGCGCCTTCTCCATCGTGCGCGAGAAAGGCGTCGCCCGCCGCGCTCAGAAGCAATGCCGCCAGCAGCAGCGCGGGTGCGTCGAAGGACCAGGCAAATCCTGCGAGCAGCGTTACCGGCAGTGTCTTCAAGACTGTCCGGAGAACACTTGACTGGCAACCGAGAAAGACGGTGTAGAACAGGCCGAGCGCAACCGACGACCCCAGCCAGGCGGCAGACGCGATTTCCATCCTTCTGCCCGCCGATCAACCGGCAACGGGCGCGGTGGAAGCAACGGATGGCACGGGCGGGCGCACGAGGGCGGCCATGAACCGGATCTGCGTCATCCTCGATCTCACCTTCCCCCTTTGCGGGCGTTGGCGATCCCGCGATGATGTCAGCCGTCGAACTTCACGGCCCTAATATAGAGCGGCCCCATGCGGGTCGGCACGCGAGCGTAGACCGGAGCATATACCTTGAGCAGCGCCGTCTTGGCAAACCAGATCTCCATGTCCGTCGCCTGACGCAGATACTCAATATCCTTGCGCCCTTTGCGGAATCCGGATTTCGGAACATAGCGAATGGCGCAGACGATCGCCTCCCCCTCGACATCACCGACGGAAAAGCGCGAGCTTCCTTTTGGAGACAGGACGAGGTCCATCCGACTCTCGCCGTCGAAGATCGGCAATGTCCTGCGACAAACATCCTGACCGTCCGGCACGATCATGCCACTGATCGGATCCAGTACCGACTTCAGGTCGCGATCGGTAACATCGATCCAGTTGCGTGGCTTCCTTTTCGGCGTCGGCCTGATCTCGGCCCTGACGACGTCTCCGTTCCGATAACGCACGTCATACGTCTGAACCTTGTTGTTGGACTTGTAGACGAGCGAATAGCGAGAAGCCTGCATCCGGTCCTTCATCAGCACTCCGGAAACACTGGTCTGTGCCGAGATCTTCGCGATGACGTCGACGATTCCGGCCGATCTGACATCGCCGGAAATGGTATAGCCACTGCTGAGAACCTTCGTCACGAACGACGCATGCGCAATCGGCAGGATGCCGAGCGACACGTTGTACTCGGTCTCGTATCGGATGTCGCCCTCGGCGCCCGCGGGCGCGACGGAAGCCATCGCTGCAAATGCAAACGTCAGAACGCTCAGATAACGTTTCATGTAGCTTGGTCCGGCCCCTAAACTGAGCTGCGAGGGTAGAAGTCCCTCGCGCAGGCTACCTTTGAACCAGAACATGGCAAGAAAATAGCATCCTGAGCAGACAATCGAGGGAATCTCCGCCGTCAGGCTTGACGTGCGCGGCCAGTCTGACTATAGAACCGCAACTTTCCAATCATGCCTAGTTGGATTGCGCACCGGTTTTCCGGCACCGATCCGATGGCCAAGAACAATAGGTGTATCATGTCCCGCAGTTGCGAATTGACCGGCAAGGGCGTCCAGTCGGGCCACAACGTGAGCCACGCGAACAACAAGACCAAGCGCAAGTTCTTTCCGAACCTGTGTGACGTCACCCTGATCTCGGACGCTCTCGGCCAGCGTTTCCGCCTGCGCGTTTCGGCCGCTGCCCTGCGTTCGGTCGAGCATCGCGGCGGTCTCGACGCCTTCCTTCTGAAGGCTGACGAGAAGGAACTGAGCATGCGCGCCCGTCTGCTGCGCCGCCAGATTGTCAAGAAGACCGCCGAAGCCGCGTAAGCGTCTTCGAGGCTGAAGGATCGCAAGGCTTGTGCGGCTAGCGCCGCCCAGGCCTTTTCCTTTTGAAAGAACCGTCCCTCCAACTGGTGGCATCACCCAGGATAAAAAAATGCGGATGACACGCTATATCTTCATCTACAGCCTGTTGATGACGGCCGTCGTGGTCGCATCGAACATCCTCGTCCAGTATCCGCTTTCCGGCGAGCTCGCGGGTATCCAACTCGGCGACATTCTGACCTACGGCGCGTTCACCTACCCGGTCGCGTTTCTGGTCACCGACCTGACGAACCGCCAGTTCGGCCCGGCGATTGCCCGCAAGGTCGTCTTCGTCGGTTTCCTCGTTGGTGTAGGACTTTCCTTCGCCACGTCACAGCCCCGCATCGCGATCGCGTCCGGATCGGCTTACCTTGTCGGGCAATTGCTGGACATCGCCGTCTTCAACAAGCTGCGCCGGATGACGTGGTGGAAGGCCCCGCTCTTTGGCTCGATCTTCGGCTCGGTGACGGATACGGTGATCTTCTTCTCCCTGTCCTTTGCCGCGATTTTCAGCCTCATTGGTCCGAATGACGATTTCGCAATCGGCACGGCACCGATCCTCGGAGTCTTCTCCCTGGAGGCCCCGCGCTGGGTCTCCTGGGCGATCGGCGATTTCGCCGTCAAGATGCTGGTGGGGCTCATCATGTTGCTGCCCTACGGAGCGCTGATGAATACCATCCGCCCGATGACGCCTCTGAAGAGCGTCTGACGGATAATCCGATCAGGAGATGGCCGCCGGCTGATGCAACGCGGCCACTTTTCATTCGACGAGACGGAATTCCAGAAGCAGCGTCCGCTGCAAGAGCGAATGGTTGTCGTCCGACACCATAAAGAGATGCACGGAGCCATCCTCGGCCTGAACCGCGTCAATCCCCTCCATGTTGTCAATCTGGTAACCGAGATCCGCCTCAAGGATCGTGTCACCCTCGACGACGGCTCCGGGTTTCAATACATCACCGGATACCCTCACGATGCGCATTCCGACGCCGTCGGAGAGATTGAAGCGACGCTGAAGCAAGAGCAGGTCGCCACCGGGAAGAAAAGTCCCATCCGTGACGTCGAAGTCGTCACTCGTTCTGACGCGGAATGCGCCACGCAACGATCCGTCGAGGATACCGGCAAGGCGGTACTCATCCCGGTTGCGGCTCTTCTCGGCCACAGCCACCAGAGCGCCTCCAACAGGGCTAGCAACCGGTGACAACGCCAACGTCTCCAATCCACCATTGTTGCGCAGCTCGTCGGTCGCGAACGGCAGGGGCAGGGATTCGCCGGGCAGTGCCGTCTCGAACTTGGAAAGCGGCGAGAAGACGGTGACGCGGTGGCGCTGCTCATAGCTCACGACCACCTCGTCTCCTCGGATCGCGAGGCTCTCCGCGTCAACCGACCATTTGTTCTGGTTATAGCTGCCGTCGACATCGCGCATTGACGTCAGCCACACGTCGTCCACGCCGGAGAGACGTCCTTCGCCGTCACGGCGGATTTCTCCCCTCAGCCAATGGCCGGTATCGAGCACGCCGATGAAATGCCGCCCGTCGGGCAGGAAGCGGATCGAGGACCAAGCGCCGAACGCCATCTCGGCCGAGGACAGCTCCAGTCCACCGAGAAATTCGAGTGACCCGAAACGAGTGGCTTGCGACGCACGGTCGAAGAAGTGGATCGGGGCACTTGCGACGGCGATGCGCTCGGGCTCCTCGGCGACCCCGTCATGCACCATAAGAGCCGCCCCGACGAAGAGGGCAGCACCGACCTGCACGAAAATTGAAGGTTTAGCCCGCACGACGCAAGCGATCGCCCCGCGGCGCCCGGGATTTGTCCTCGAAAAGCGCCGCAAGCTGCTCGGTCATCGCGCCCGCCAGCTCATCGGCGTCGACGATGGTCACCGCGCGGCTATAGTAACGGGTGACGTCGTGCCCGATGCCGATCGCCAGCAGTTCGACGGGCGAACGGCTCTCGATCTGGTCGATCACGGCACGCAGATGCCGTTCCAGATAGTTGCCCGGATTGACCGACAGCGTCGAGTCGTCCACCGGCGCGCCGTCGGAAATCATCATCAGGATCTTTCGCTGCTCACGGCGGCCGAGCAAACGGCTATGCGCCCACATCAGTGCCTCGCCGTCGATATTTTCCTTGAGCAGGCCTTCGCGCATCATCAGGCCCAAATTGCGACGCGAACGGCGCCAGGGGGCATCGGCCGACTTGTAGACGATGTGCCGGAGATCGTTGAGGCGACCCGGCGTCGGTGGCTTGCCGTTTGCAAGCCATTTCTCGCGGGACTGTCCGCCCTTCCACGCCTTGGTCGTGAAGCCGAGAATCTCGACCTTGACACCGCAGCGCTCGAGCGTGCGCGCCAGAATGTCGGCGCAGGTCGCGGCGACGGTGATGGGGCGCCCGCGCATCGAACCGGAATTGTCGATGACCAGCGTTACGACAGTGTCCCGGAACTGCGTGTCGCGCTCCATCTTGAAGGAGAGCGGCTGCATGGGATCGATCACCATGCGCGTCAGGCGAGCGGTGTCGAGATAGCCTTCTTCGAGATCGAAGTCCCAGGAACGGTTCTGCTGCGCCATCAGGCGACGCTGCAGGCGGTTCGCAAGACGGCCGACGGCACCTTGCAGATGCGCGAGCTGCTTGTCGAGGAAGGCGCGCAACCGATCGAGTTCCGCCTCGTCGCAAAGCTCCTCGGCCGTGATGACTTCGTCGAACTCCGTCGTGTAGATCCGGTAGTCGACCTTCTCGTTGAAATCGTCGAAGGGGCTCGCCGGACGACGCATCTCGCCGGGCGTTTCGGAATCATCCTCGCCCTCGTCCATCATCTCGTCTTCCGAGATCTCGGCGCCGTCCATCTCGCCTTCTTCCATCTGCTCCTGGGAGGCTTCGCTCTCCTCCGCAGGCGCAGAGTCCTGGCCGGCTTCTTCTTCGGCGCTTTCCTGATTTTCCTCGTTGCTGCGCGGCTGATCCTCGTCGGTCGTTTCGTCCTGCTCGCTCTCCTCGGATTCGTCGCCGAAGTCCTCGGCCATTTCCATCGCGCTCAGGATATGGCGGACGACCCTCGCAAACGCCTGCTGGTCATTGATGGCGCCGCTCAGCCCTTCGAATTCGCTCGAAGCCTTGTCCTCGATGAAGGGGCGCCAGAGATCGAGAACCTTGCCCGCACTTTCCGGCGGCTTCTCGCCCGTCAGCTTTTCCCGCACCAGCATCGCCATGGCTTCGGAGAGCGGGGCATCCTCCTGCCGGCTGATGCCGGAGAAATTCGCCTTCGCGTATTTCTCGGCGTTCATCGTCTGGAGGTTCGTGGCCATGCCACGCATCCGCAAAGCGCCGATCGATTCGACCCTAGCCTGCTCCACGGCGTCGAAAACAGCGCGGGCATCGACGCCCTGGGGCGCCATGGCCGAATGGACCTTCTGGTCATGGCAAGCGAGCCTGAGGGCCATCGAGTCGCCGAGCCCGCGCGTAACAGCAAGCTCGTGCGCTGTGGGGCGCTTGGACAGTTCGGGCAAACGCACGCGCTCACCCGCGAGGCCCGGGCGTTCGTTGGCGAAGACCACCTCCACGTCACCGTCACCGGCCACCGAGCGGACACACCCGGTGATCGCCCGACGCAGCGGTTCCGTATCCGCCGCCGAACCTGACTTCGCCCTGATATTGTCGCCCGGTCCTGCCATCGTCAGAATGCTTCCTTACGCACCGAGAACGATGTTCGCGGCACTCTCCTTCAATTCGACCCCGAAGGCGCGCTGGTACTGTTCCGCGACCAGGTTGCGCTCGAGTTCGTCGCACTTGTTGAGGAACGTGACGCGGAAGGCGAACGCGACATCGCCGAAGATTTCCGCATTCTCCGCCCAGGTGATCACGGTGCGCGGGCTCATGACGGTCGAAAGATCACCGTTCATGAACGCCGATCGGGTGAGATCGGCAAGCCGCACCATGCGCGATACGGTCTCGCGGCCCGCCTCGGTCGAGGCGAAGCTCTTCACCTTGGCGAGCACGATGTCGACTTCCTTCTCGTGCGGCAGGTAGTTGAGCGTGGTCACGATCGACCAACGGTCCATCTGCGCCTGGTTGATCTGCTGCGTGCCGTGGTAGAGGCCCGTCGTATCACCGAGCCCAACGGTGTTGGCCGTCGCAAACAGACGGAATGCCGGATGGGGGCGGATGACCCGGCTCTGGTCGAGGAGCGTCAGGCGGCCGGAGGATTCCAGAACGCGCTGGATCACGAACATCACGTCCGGACGACCGGCATCGTATTCGTCGAACACCAGAGCGACGTTGTGCTGGTAGGCCCAGGGAAGTATCCCGTCCTTGAACTCGGTGATCTGCTTGCCGTCCTTCAGAACGATCGCGTCCTTGCCGACCAGGTCGATACGGCTGACATGGCTGTCGAGGTTCACGCGGACGCAGGGCCAGTTGAGACGAGCCGCAACCTGCTCGATATGCGTCGACTTGCCCGTCCCGTGGAAGCCCGACACCATGACACGCCGGTTATGGGCAAAACCGGCGAGAATCGCGAGCGTGGTTTCGCGGTCGAAGAGGTAGTCGGGATCGAGATCCGGCACGTAGGCGTCGCCGGTGCTATAGGCCGGGACACGGATGTCACTGTCAATTCCGAACACCTCCCGGACCGAAATGGTCGTGTCGGGAAGATTGGACACGTCAAGGTCAATTTTGCTCATCGTCTCTCCATGCCGGGCGGCGACGACCGGCTGCATATAGAATGCGTATTTCGTAGCGTTTTCGACTAACAGAAGCCAGACTGCTTTAGCAGTTGATACGCTTGGATAACAGCGCGAAAACGGTCTTCCGAACCCCTATCGCCGCCATTTGCATCCGGGTGATGCTTTTTCACAAGCTCCTTGTAGCGGCTCTTGATCTCGCTCGCAGACGAGCTCCCCGGAAGGCCGAGCGTGTCGAGCGCCTTGGCTTCCAGGCTCTTGAGTTTTCGGGCCTGCGGCTGGAAGCGTGCACCCGCGCCGCGGGACTGTCCGACAAAGCCAAAGGGGTCCTTGACCCGCGAATGCGTTCCGGCCGTACCGGAACGCAACGTCGAATGCAGTGGACTATTCCGCGCCGCCTTGTTGACGCCGACCGTCCATGTCGGGCGATGACCTGTGATCGCCTCCTTCTGATAGCGGGCGATCTCGCCGTCCGACAGGCCGGAGAAGTAGTTGTATCCTTTGTTGTATTCCTTCACGTGCTCGAAGCAGAACAGGAAAAACTGCCCCTCGGCATTGCGACCGACCGGCGCGCGATGGACTCCGGCCTTCTCGCAGCCGTCCCACTGGCACATCGGCGTGGCAGGACCGGCATCCTGCTCCTTCTTGCGACGGGTGCGGATGCGATCGAAGTATTTTGAGTCGAGGTTCATCATCGAATTATGGGGTTCCGCTTGCCCTGCGGCAAGAATTGACAAATCAGAATGTTCTTGGCTTTGTGGGAGCTTTTCGCTCTCGCAGCAAAGTCGGAGATAGCCTTAATGTCGGTCCGCTCAACAATCGAAGCCAAGCTCGTCGACGCCTTTCACCCCGAGCGCCTGCTGGTGCTCGACGAAAGCATGCAGCACGCCGGACATCAGCCCGGCATGACCGGATCCGGCGAGACGCATATGCGCATCCGGATCGTGGCCGACGCATTCTCCGGAATGAGCCGCGTCGCCCGCCACAGGGCCATCACCGACCTCCTGACGGCCGAGTTCGACGCCGGCCTCCATGCCCTCGCCATCGAGGCTGCCGCTCCCGGCGAAGAGACACGCTGGTAGAACGCAACCACAGCAACTTCGATCCGCGGCATTTCTCCGCGGATCAACGCCATTTCGCCGCTCCGGTTAAGAGCGGGACGAGCGCACTGGAGCAGTGCGATGGGGCGCATGCCGGGCGGGAACAATTATCCCGGATGCTTGTCCTGAAGGAAGCTGAACACCTCCGAGGCCGCGACATCGTCGGCAACAAACGACTGGCCGATGCCGTGGGTCAGGATGAATGTGAGTTTGCCGCCCTTGACCTTCTTGTCCTGGGCGATCGCCTCCATCAATATATCGGTCGGCGGCAGCTCGCCTTCAATATCCCCCATCGTCGTCGGAAGGCCGACGGCTTTGAGATGAGCCGCCACCCGCTCGGCATCATCCGGGCTCGCGAGATTGAGGCGCGCGGAAAACTGGTGCGCCAGCACCATACCGATCGCAACCCCCTCCCCGTGGACGAGACGCTTGCTGTCGTATTCGGTCGCCGCCTCGAGTGCATGGCCGAAGGTATGGCCGAGATTGAGCAGCGCACGGCGGCCGAGTTCGCGCTCGTCGGCAGCAACCACTTCCGCCTTCGCCCGGCAGCTCGTGGCAATCGCCTCGGCACGCGCTTCACCGCCGGCGAAAACATCCTTCCAGTTTCGTTCGAGCCAGTCGAAGAAGTCCGGTTTGTCGATGAGACCGTACTTTACCACTTCGGCATAGCCGGCCCGGAATTCACGCTTGCTCAGGCTGCCGAGGACCGCCGTGTCCGCAAGCACGAGATCCGGTTGATTGAACACACCGACGAGGTTCTTGCCCTGGCGGGTATTGATGCCCGTCTTGCCACCGACCGAGGAGTCCACCTGCGCCAGAAGCGAGGTCGGAATCTGCACGAAGCGGACACCCCGGCGGACGATCCCGGCTGCAAAGCCGGTCAGATCGCCGATCACGCCGCCGCCAAGTGCGATGACGGCATCGTTGCGCTCGATCCGGGCCTCGAGGAGGACATCACACACCCGCATCAGATGCTCGAAGCTCTTGGTCTTCTCGCCCGCCGGCAGGCTAAGCGACACAGCCTCGATGCCGTCGGTCTGTAGGCTGTCCATCAACGCGTCGAGATAGAGGGGACCGACATGCTCGTCGGTGATGATCGCAGCCTTACGTCCCTTGATGCGTGTGGATATCTCGCCACCCGCGCGCGCAATCAGACCCCTCCCGATAAGGATGTCATAAGCCCGGTCACCGAGCGGCACATGGACGAGACGTTCCGAACTCTCAACTTCACTCATATTTGCGGCCTTTGGTACAATATTCCACGATCGCCTCGAGCACCTCGTCGACGATGACTTCCTTGCGCTCGTCCCGCGACTGAACCGTCACGTCCGCCAGTCCATAGACCGGATAACGCTGATTCATCAGATTTTCGAGCGTCTGTTTCGGGTTCTCCGTCTTCAGCAGAGGGCGATGATCGCGCTTGTTGACGCGCTCCCAGAGCACATCCAGATCAGCCTTCAGCCACAACGAAATCCCACCGCGCTCGATCTGCCTGCGCGTCTTTTCGTTGATGAAGGCGCCGCCTCCGGTCGATATCACCCGCGGACCGGTTCTCAGAAGCCGCTTGATGACCCGCGTCTCCAGCTCGCGGAACTCGCTCTCGCCATAGGCGGCAAAGAGTTCGCTGATCGTCATCCGTGACACCCGCTCTATTTCGGCATCGGTATCGACGAAGGGAAGACCGAGCTGCGAGGCCGTCATGCGGCCGATCGCCGACTTTCCGGCGCCCATCAATCCGACGAAGACCAGATTTCTGCGCCCGAGCGCTGCGCGGGCGCGCGCACTCAGCGACGGGGCAAGGGGCGGGGTCAAATGGGTCATCGGCCTGTTCACGTCTCTTTTGAGAACGGTATTGACAAATGCAGGCCGAGCGTCAAGCCACAGTGACCGAAAGAGGTACCCGCCGCGGGCTTGCAACGGCACCAAGCCCTCTTCATATAGAAGGGGCGCCCGCGGACGAAGGATGATCCGATGCCGACCCTGTTTCGTTTCCTCTTCTTCTGCGCGACGATCGCGGCCATGATCTACGGAACAATGTATGCGCTCGTCCTGTTCGTGGAGCCGAAGGAGCGGGAGATCACCGTCCGGATTCCCTCCGAGCGGGTCAACCCGACGCAGGAATAGGCCGAGCCGAGGCTAGCAGGAAACTCCCCGTGTCCGATCTCAGCAAAGCACGCATCGAGGCGTTTCTGGAGATGATGAGCGCTGAACGGGGCGCCGCGGGAAATACCCTTGCCTCCTACGAACACGACCTTCAGGATCTCTGGTCGTTTCTTGCACCACGCAAGATAACGGTCGTGGAAGCGAAGTCCGCCGACCTCGCCGCCTATCTCGCCGATCTCGCGAAGCGTGGCTTCATGGAGACCTCTCAGGCGCGCCGCCTGTCAGCGATGCGCCAGTTTTACAGATTCCTCTACGCCGAAGGCATCCGCACCGACGACCCGACATCAATCCTTGATGCGCCGAAGAAGGCGCGCCCACTTCCGAAGACACTTTCCGTCGCCGACGTCGAAAAGCTGCTGTCGCTCGCTCAGCAGGAGAGTGAGGCCGAGGGAGACGACAAGCTCTCGAAACTGCGGATGTTGGCTCTACTCGAACTTCTGTATGCGACGGGAATGCGTGTCAGCGAGCTTGTCGCCCTCCCGGCGAAGGTTCTCGCACAGGAGGGTCGTTTCCTGGTGATCCGCGGCAAGGGAGCAAAGGAACGGCTCGTGCCCTTGTCGCGCAGCGCGATCGCCGCGGTCCAGGCCTATGGTGAGGAGTTGGCGCGCATGACCAGGGAAACGAAGGAGAAAACCCTCTGGCTGTTTCCGGCGGCGAGCAAGGAAGGATACCTGCCGCGTCAGGTGTTCGCGCGCGACTTGAAGGGTCTCGCAGCCCGCGCCGGCCTCAACGCGGCCGCCATCTCGCCCCATGTGCTGCGCCACGCCTTCGCCAGCCATCTCCTCGCCAACGGCGCGGACCTCCGGGTGGTTCAGGAACTACTCGGCCATTCCGACATCTCGACGACCCAAATCTACACGCATGTGCTCGATGAACGCCTGCAGCAGGTCGTTCAGACGCATCACCCTCTTGCCAAAGTGGCGAAAAACCACGATTAGGACCGGCAACGCCGGTGCCACGCGCCCTTGAAGCAAGCGCATAACGATCGGAAAGCGTTTCAATGCACAACTATCTCGATTTCGAAAAGCCTATCTCCGACCTGGAAGGCAAGATCCACGAGCTGAAGAAACTCGCGGAAGAAGATGAGAGCATCGACACGTCAGAGGAAATCGCTCGTCTCGAGGTTCGCGTGCGTGAGGCGATGGAGGAAATCTACTCCAAGCTCAATGCCTGGCAGAAGACGCAGGTGGCCCGTCATCCGCAACGTCCCCACTTTGTGGACTACGCCGCAAAGCTCTTCACAGAGTTCACGCCGCTCGCCGGCGACCGCAAGTTCGCAGAAGACGCGGCGATCCAGGCTGGCTTCGCACGGTTTCGCGGCGAGCCTGTCGCGGTGATCGGTCAGGAAAAGGGCAACGATACCAAGTCGCGCCTGATGCACAACTTCGGTAGCGCCCGTCCGGAAGGTTACCGGAAGGCGATCCGCATCATGGAAATGGCCAACCGCTTCGGCCTGCCAGTGGTGACGCTGATCGATACCGCCGGAGCTTATCCCGGCATCGGAGCCGAAGAGCGCGGCCAGGCGGAAGCAATTGCGCGTTCCACCGAGACCTGCCTCAACCTGCGCGTCCCGATCGTTTCGGTGGTGGTCGGTGAGGGCGGATCGGGCGGCGCCATCGCGATCGCCACAGGCAATCGCGTCTACATGCTTGAGCATGCGATCTACTCGGTTATCTCTCCGGAAGGTGCCGCCTCCATCCTCTGGCGCGACTCGACCCGGGCCAAGGAAGCCGCGACGAACATGAAGATCACCGCCGAGGACCTGAAGGCCATGAACGTGATCGACGGCATCATCCCGGAACCGATTGGCGGCGCACACCGCGATCCGGATGCGGTCATCAGCCGGGCTGGCGACGTCATCGCCTCCGCTCTCGGCGATCTCGGCCGCCTGTCGGGCGATCGGCTGCGGCAGGAGCGTCGGCAGAAATTCCTGGATATTGGCCGCTCGCTTTGATGCGTCACCCGAAGCCATAATCCTGCTGTCTTTGAATGCTAGGCGCCGACCCGTTATGTCGGCGGGCGGCGCGACCATGGTTTACAATTTGTGAAGGTTGCGATCGTATATTAGGCGAGCGACGTGACAGTCGACGACGTTACCCTTTTTTCGAGATGAGAATCCCGAATGCGTTTGAACCCAACCGCTCTTCTGATCATTGCCCTCGGTCTTGCGGGCTGCAACGATACGCTCGACAGCGTCGTTGACCCTTCCACCGTGAAGAACAAGGTCGAATACCAGCTGCCTTCGCGCGTTCTCGACGAGATGAAGGCAAAGGGCATGGAGCGGAATTCGCCGATCGCCATGCGCATCTTCAAGGAAGAGGGTGTCCTGGAAATCTGGAAGGCGAAGACGAACAACCGTTTCGACAAGATTGCCGAATATCAGATATGTGCCTGGTCGGGGCGCCTCGGCCCGAAGGTCAAGGAGGGAGACCGCCAGGCTCCGGAGGGCTTCTATCCGCTTTCCCCCTACCACTTGAACCCGAATTCCAAGTATTTCCTGGCCATTAATACCGGATACCCGAACCGCTACGACCAGGCGAACGGCCGTAACGGCACCAATCTCATGATCCATGGCGCGTGCTCGTCTTCGGGCTGCTATTCGATGACGGATGCGCAGATCCTGGAGATCTACGCCTTTGCCCGCGACGCATTCAAGGGCGGCCAGCAGACGGTACAGCTGCAGGCCTTTCCGTTCCGCATGACCGCCGACAACATGGCGCGCCATCAGCACAGCCCACACTACGACTTCTGGAAGATGCTGAAGGTTGGCTACGACAACTTCGAAGTCACCAAGCGTCCGCCCGAGGTCGGCGTCTGCGACCGCAAGTACGTCTTCAATCAGCAGATCGAGGAAGGCAAGACTCTGAGCGCCGCGGCCGCCTGTCCGCCGATGACGACGCCCCCTGCCCTGCAGATGGCGCTTGCGTCTTACAACACGCAGTACGAGCGCGACTTCGCCAAGGCGTCCAGGAAATACGACGGTAAGATCTGGTACGACCCGACCGAGGCCGAACGCAAGGCTCTCGTCGCCGAGATGCGCAAGGGTCACGACCTCGCCTACGCGCCGACGGGCTCCGCGCTGAAGGCCGGGAAGCTCCTGAAGATCGAGGAGTTCGAGAAGCTCGTCGCGGAGAAGGACACCGCAGCCAAGCCGGTTGCCGCACCCGCGACAACCGCAGCTTCCGTTCAACCTTCGGCGAAGGCGGCCGAAGTTGCACAGACGGCCAGCGTACCCGTGCCGCAGACGAACCCGCTCGCTCCGGCGGCGGTGGCGCCGGCTGCCGAGGAACCCAAGAAGCCCTTCTGGAAGTTCTGGCAGAAGTGACCGCCGCGGACACGATCTACGATCTCAGAGGGCTGAAATGCCCGCTGCCCGTACTCAAGACACGGCGGCGGCTTTCCACCATGGAACGCGGCGCGGAACTGTGGATCGAAACCACCGATCCGCTCGCAGTAATCGACATCCCTCACTTCTGCAGCGAAAGCGGGCACGTCCTGCTCGCGAGCGAGAAACACGAAGCCGGCCACCGCTTTCATATCCGTAAAGGCTGAAGCCGCTTACAGGCGCATGCCTGGGATAGCGAGCGGATTGTCCTCGAGCGCGGCACGATCCGGCCTGTCGATTTGCGGCCTGCCCGTGAAGGCGTCGAAGAGCTCCCGCACATAGGTTTCCGGCAGGTCCCTGGCGATCACGACCAGACGCGTGCGTCGATCATCGGGATCTGGCCATGCAGGCAACCGGAAAGGCGGATGAAAGATGGCCTGAACCCCGTGCAGCACCAGTGGCTGTTCCGGGCGTTCCGTCAGCCGCACGATCGCTTTCAGCCGCAAGAGCTTGTCGCCATGCGCCGACCGCAAGAGATCGACGAACATCTCAAGGGATGCCGGATCGATGGCTCCGTCATGAATGATAGAGTACGAGCGGATCGCCTCGTTGTGCCGGTTCACGTCGTGATGATGGTGGTGGTGATCATGCCCGTGTTGATGATGGTGCCTATGGGCATGATCGGGTTCGGCTGTCTCGTCCCTGAGCCAGCGGTCGACATCCGGAATTTTCGTCGCCGGGTCATAGAGGCCGTTCGCAAAAAGCGCCGCGGTTCCGGCCTCGCCGTGGTCGCCGTCGACGATCGGCGCCCGCGGATTGAGCGTCGCAAGACGGGCCTCCAATTCAGGCAGGTGCTCCGGGTCCGCGAGGGACGCCTTCGAGAGGACCAGTCGGTCAGCCACCGCCACCTGCCGGACGGCCTCGGGAAAGTCGTCGAGTGTCGAAAGACCGTTGACGGCGTCGACAACGGTCACCACGCCCTCCAGATCGAAATAGCTGGAGATGACGGGATGTCCCATCACCGATTGCATGACCGGAGCGGGGTCTGCGAGCCCCGTGGT
The DNA here is from genome assembly GCA_035299345.1 of Rhizobium sp. GTDB lineage: Bacteria > Pseudomonadota > Alphaproteobacteria > Rhizobiales > Rhizobiaceae > Allorhizobium. The sequence continues at coordinate 19,147 of DATGWU010000751.1, read as the reverse complement.
TTCGATCACGACACGCGACACCTGCTTGATCCTGCCGGTCTGCATGCCGTCTATCAGCGCTGCCAACGTATCCACGAGCTCTCCGCGCACGGTGCAGCAGAGGCAGCCGTCGGCAAGTTCAATAATGGCGTCGTTCGAGGCCTCGACCAGCATGTGATCGATGCCGACCTCACCGAATTCGTTGATGATGACGGCGGCATCCCGCATCGCCGGGTCCTTGAGAATACGGTTGAGCAAGGTCGACTTGCCCGCACCGAGAAACCCCGTCAGGATGGAGACGGGAATGCGCTCGTTCATGGATGGCATGCTGGGACCCCTCCGGATCAGAAATTGGGCCTCGGGATGGGGATCGGCACGTTCACGACGGTGTTGCTCGCAGACGCCGGCTGGGCCGACACTTCTCCGCCCGGCAGGAGACCTGCGAACACCGCCCGCGGCGGCCGGTCCATCTCCCTTATATAGGGCGAGAAGAGTTTCATGCGACCTTCTTCGTCGCGTCCTTCGCTGCGCTCCTTGCGCGCGGTCTGGGAGCAGATGTCGCCGCTGATGTCGGTCACCTGATCACGCCCCTCGCCGTAGGGCGCAAGCGTCTCCAGCGTGACGCCCGCACCCGACCGGACGGTCAGCGCCTTCTGGAGCAGATCGGCAGAAAGATCGGCACGCGCTCCGAGGCTGTCTGCACCGAGCACCACCGAGACCACGGTCCGGCCGTTCCGCGTCGCGGAGGAAACCTGGTTGAAGCCCGATGCGCAGATGAAGCCCGTCTTCATGCCATCTGCACCGTCAAAGCGACCGATCAGCAGATTGTAGTTCGGATAGGTGCGCTTGCCGGTGTTGACCCCTTCCAGCGAAAAATAACCGGCATACTCGGGAAACTCACGACGAATCGCGACAGCGAGCACGGCGAGATCCCGCGCCGTCGTATACTGTCCCGCCCCGGGAAGTCCGTTGGGATTGACGAAATGTGAGGAGCTCATTCCAAGCTGGGCGGCATTGGAATTCATCTGGAAGACGAAATTGTCGAGCGATCCGCCGACGGTCTCGGCGATCGCCACGGCGATGTCGTTTGCCGATTTCACCAGGAGCAGCTTCAGTGCGCTGTCTAGCGTCAGTTGCGCGCCCGGCTTGAAATACATCTTGCTCGCCGGCTGGTCGGCGGCCTTCTTGCTCATCGTAACGATGCTGTCCAGCGAAATCTGACCCGACTTCACAGCGCGGAACGTCGTGTAGGCGGTCATCAGCTTCGCCAGGGAAGCGGGATACCACTTGCGAAAGGCGTCCTCGTGTTCGATCACGCGCCCGGAATTGACCTCGACGACGATCCTCGGATTGGCTTCGGCGAGAGACGGCAGGGCGGTCAGGACCAGCCCCACAAGGAGAGCCAGACGGCGACCCCGGCGCAATGCGGACAAAAAGGACGTCTGCTTCGTCTGCACGATGGAATTCCTCGAATATTTGGAAGCTTCAGAACCTGCGGTATTTAACCTACCTCGCCAACCAATGGCAAAGCCCATTGAATAGGTCAATCAGGAGGGGCACATTCCCCGTGCGAATCGAAGGTTACCAGTAACGCCGGACAAGGACATCAGATGCCGATCTTGAACCGCGCCGCCGAACTCCAACGCGAAGTCACTGAATGGCGCCGTCAGCTCCATACGAATCCCGAGATTCTCTACGAAGTCGATGAGACTGCCGCTTTCGTCGTTGAGAAATTGCGGGAATTCGGTGTGGACGAAATCGTGACGGGGATCGGACGAACCGGCGTCGTCGGCGTGATCCGTGGCCAGGGAGCGGGACGCGCGATCGGGTTGCGCGCCGATATGGACGCCCTGCCGATCCAGGAGACCGGCAATAACGCCTGGACCTCGAAGACTCCCGGAAAGATGCATGCCTGCGGTCATGACGGCCATACCGCCATGCTGCTCGGAGCTGCCAAGCATCTTGCCGAGACTCGCAATTTCCGCGGTGCGGTCGTCGTTATCTTCCAGCCCGCCGAAGAGGGCGGTGCGGGAGCGCTCGCCATGGTTCAGGACGGCCTGATGGAACGCTTCGGCATTGAGGAAGTCTACGGCATGCACAACATGCCCGGCATGCCCGTCGGCACCTTTGCCATCCGCAAGGGTGGCATCATGGCGGCACCGGACAAGTTCACCATTACGGTGAAGGGCCGAGGAGGTCACGCGGCCGAACCGCACCGCACGATCGATCCGATCGCGATCGGCGCACAGATCGTCGGCAACCTTCAACTTATTGCGTCACGCAACGCCAATCCCCTGCGTTCCGTCGTGGTATCGGTGACCCGCTTCCACGCCGGGACGACCCACAACATCATTCCCGAAGAGGCGGTGCTCGGCGGCACCGTGCGCTCGCTCGACGAAGCGGTCCGCGACCTTGCCGAGAATCGCATCCGTGAGGTGGCGAAAGGCGTGGCGGCTGCTCACGGCGCCGATGTCACTGTTGAATACGAACGCGCCTGTCCTGTGACCGTCAACCACCCGGAGGAAACCGTGCACGCGGCGCGCGCCGCGATCGATGTCGCCGGCCCGCAGAATGTCGACACCGAAGTCGACCCCTCGATGGCGGGTGAGGATTTCGCCTTCATGCTGCAGGCACGGCCCGGCGCCTATATCCTGATCGGCAACGGCAAGACTGCCGGCCTCCACCACCCGGCCTATGACTTCAACGACGAGGTGATCGCCTACGGCGTGTCCTACTGGGTACGCCTCGCCGAACAACGCCTCACCGAGTGAATGGCGGCCAGACGAAAATCTGCTTCCCCGAAAAAAGCTTGGCTTCACCGCACTCGTTTTGTATGGATGCAGCCCAGTGGTCCCGTAGCTCAGCAGGATAGAGCATCAGATTCCTAATCTGAGGGTCACGCGTTCGAATCGCGTCGGGATCACCATTTCTGTCGCAATGCGCCGTTCATCCATTCGGTCAGCTTATCGAGTGCATGCTCGTACTTCTCCGCGTTTCCGCGTGACAGGTTCACTTGCCAGAGATTGTCCTCCAGATCGGCCAGCTTCACTTTGCGAGCCAGCGGGTGACCGAAAATGCGCCGGAGGAAGGCATCTTCGTCCTCTTGAGCCCTCTTCGTCAGCGTGTCGACTGCTGTGACGATGTGCTGGGAGAAGCCTTCCTCCTTCAATCTGTCAACAGTCCAACCGTGTCCTTTCTCTGGGACATCGTGCAGGTAGGCCACGGTCTTCGCCTCTTCATCGGTCAGGGCGGCGGCGACCCGTTGACAGTGCTCGAAATAGGGCCGGCCGGTCTTGTCCATTTGCCCGTCATGGGCGTCCGCCGCAATCTGGATCGCGTGCTTCAGGTGTTCGCTCGCCTGCACGATACCGCTCCCTCGCCGCGTGTCGGCCTATCTTCGGCCGTTTTGGTACAGACGACGCACGGCGTCGTCCTGCTCATGCTTTTCCCGCGCCGAGAGCCGTCTCTGACGCAACATCGCGTATGCGATCGCCGCTCCGAGCATGATCGGACCGATAGCGACCGCAATGAACCAGACCAGATCAGCCATCACGTAACCTCCCGCTCTTGCTCCCTCCTATCTCAAGTCGGTTGTCGCAGGCGTAGACGCCCTCGATCGATAGAGCATCCCGTTCAGCCCGAAGGCTGGCCCCGGGCGTCTCGACAAAGCCCTCCAGTACGACGCGTCGATGCTCTACCGAAACGCCTACCGACCGGGAATCGAGAAAGGGATTCTGTTCGAGTTGTGCGGCGACCTGGGCGGCTATGAGCGCATCGTCCCGCGTCTTCGGCTGAGGTTCACCGGACTCCGTGCCGGCATTTCTCTCTGCCGGCAGGTAGCCGGCAGGTCGGCTCTCCTCAGGTCCCTCCCAGCGAGGCCACTGCGACACTTCACCGGGTCGTCCCGGTTTCGGCGTGGCATTCTTCATCTTCTCGTCTCCTCGTTCTCTGCCATTAATCGGAACCCCTCAACTCGACAAAGGTTCCGCCTGGAACGTCACCCCACGGCGGCGCGTTGCCCCGGCTCGTGGCCAACTCGGAAGGAGAAGAAAAATGGACGACGAGTCGCCGGCCAGATCCGGCGCGACATCATTCTGCCGAAGCAGATCTGACGGGCGGCGAAAGATCCTAGAGACGGTGCATCCGCACAAGATCGAGTTCCGGAAACCGGTCCACGAGTTCTTCGCGCGTCTGGCAGGTCAGCGGCTCCGACGAAAGGGAGACGCTGACGTCATCGCCGACATCAAGCCCTTCCGGATGGTACAACTTGATCATCTCCGCACCATCACGCTCCAGCAGCGCTTCCTGTCGGAAACCTTGCTTCAGCAGCCAGTCGCGCGGCGCCTGCAAGGTAGTCGTCGCGATATATCGCTCTCCGCTTCGCACCGCGGAGATCTGATAAGTCACCGGTGATCTTCCGTGCCCGATCACCAGGGTTCCTTGTCCGTCTGCATTCTCGATGTGTTGGGACATGTTCGCTCCTCCGTGTTGCCCGGCCCCTGCAGTGGCGGAAACCGGCTCGCCACAACCATTGTTCCGGAACCGGCACGCAAGAAGGGACATACTCACGTCTGACGACCGGAACATTCCGGCATCCTGTGCTGTTTGCCGGAAAACCAGAGCCGCACGGAGGGCGTCATGACCACGGCAAAACAGACAACAGACCACCAGAAGATACGCAAATGGACCGAGGCGCGCGGTGGTCGGCCGGCAAAAGTCAAAGGCGCGTCTCGCGGCGGGGTGCTGCGTATAGATTTCCGTGCGCCGGACGAAAATCTGCAGGAGATCAGTTGGGAGGAATTCTACGAGATCTTCGATGCCGCCAAGCTCGCCTTTCTTTACCAGGACGAGACCGAGGGCGGGCAGGAGAGCCGTTTCAACAAGTTCGTCGACAGGGAGCAGTGAACCACCGGCATTCGCGCTGTGCGCAAGATTCCCCATACTGAGAATTCGCCCGCGGACCAGCCTGAGTGCCTGGAAAAGGCGGGGCTCATCTATGTGAGCGACGAGGAACCGGGCATTCGGCGTGTTCGGCGGGGCCGAGGTTTCAGCTATCAACTGCCGGACGGATCGCTCCTGGACGATCCTCTCCAGCGGCAACGCATAAAGGCCCTCGTCCTACCTCCCGCCTACCGCGACGTGTGGATCTGCGCCAAGGCGAATGGCCATCTCCAGGCGACCGGATACGATGCCCGCGGCCGCAAGCAATATTTCTATCATGCGGAATGGCAGGCACTGCGAAGCCAGCAGAAATTCGGCGATCTCCTCCACTTCGCCGAAAGCCTTCCCATCATAAGACGCCGGGTCGACCGCGATCTTCGCACCCCCTCGGACGAGGCGCATTTCCTGCTGGCCGCCCTGGTCGTTCTCCTGGACGAGACCCATCTGCGGGTCGGCAGCCGTTCCTACGCGAAAGACAATCGCACCTACGGCGCGACAACGCTCCTCAAGCAGCATCTCTCCCTGGATGGAGAACAGGTGGAGATCCGCTTTCGGGCGAAAGGCGGCAAGCGCGTAAGCAAGCGACTGAGAAGCCCACGGCTGCAAAGGATACTGGAGGAGATCGCCGACCTGCCGGGACGCGAACTCTTTTCGTGGCGGGACGAGGCCGGCTTACATCGCGTCGAGTCAAGCCAGTTGAACGCCTATCTGAGCGAGGTTGCGGGAACAGCGATTTCGGCGAAGACCTTCCGGACCTGGGGCGGCAGCCTGGCCGCGTTCCGCGCCGGCCTGTCGCCGCTGCGCCAAGGGGAACAGCCACGCGTCAAGGATATGTGCCAATCGGCGGCAAAGGCCCTCCACAACACACCCTCGGTCTGCCGGACGAGCTACGTGCATCCCGCAATCCTTTCGCTGGCCGAATTGGATGATGATGAGGAAAGAAAAAATCTTCTCGCGCGACTCGACCGAAGTGTTCCAAAGCCCGGCCTCTATGCGGATGAGGCGAGACTGGTTGCGTTTCTTCGAGAGGACGGAGAAGATTGAAAGATGAAAAGATGAGGGAAGGCCGGGCAAGGAGATTGCCCGGCCTTCGAGGTCATGCCGCTTTCTGCGCCGCCGTGTTCACGGCGCTTTCAGCAAGTTTGGTCAGCGACTCGTCGGTCTTCGCTTCCTCGGTGAGCGTTTGGTCGAGCAGCTTCACTGCATCCTTGTAACCGAGTTGCTCGGCCCACGAACGCAGCGTGCCGTACCGGCTGATCTCGTAGTGCTCGACCGCCTGTGCGGCCGCCAGCAATCCCGCGTCGAGCGCCGGCGCGCCCTTGAAGGCCTCCATGACCTCCTCGCCTTCTTCGATGATGCCATCGATCGCGGGGCAGGTCTTGGCCCGCGGACGCTTACCGATGATCTCGAAAACCTGCTGCAGGCGTTCGACGTGTTCCTCGGTTTCGTCTTTGTGTTTCTCGAATGCCGACTTCAGCTTCTGGCTGCTAGCGCCGCGCGCCATCCTCGGCAGCGCCTTCAGGATCTTCCGTTCCGCGTAGTAGATGTCCTTCAGCGTTTCGTGGAAGAGATCTTCCAAATTCTTCTCTGCCATTGCGGTTCTCCGTTGCGGTTGGATTTGCCGCAGAAGAACCTTTATCTGCGGCCCTTTGTTCCGGCCCGCGACAGCAGCAAGACTGCTGGCGATCAGATCTTTTGAGGTGGCACAAGGGCACGGAGGGCGTTCAAAATAACGGCGACGTCGATAACCTCCTGCAGGATCGCCCCTTCGACAGGTGGCAGGTAACCGAGGGCGGCGAACCCCATCGCCGTAAACGAAAGCCCGATCCCGACCGCGACACTTTGCAGCGCGATCAAGCGGGCCCGGCGGGCAAGCGAGACGGCGATCGCCAGTGGAGCGAGATCATCGACCAGAAGCACGACGTCAGCGGCCTCCGAGGAGGCTGCGGCTCCCCGGGCGCCCATGGCGACACCCACATCCGCGGCGGCGAGGGCTGGTGCGTCGTTTACCCCGTCACCGATCATCATGACGGGAGCGTGTTCCCGCTCCCGCAGCACAATTTCCACCTTGTCGGCCGGTGCCAGATCCCCATGGGCGCTGTCAATTCCGAGCTTGGTGCCGACCGCCCGAACGACATCTGCACGATCGCCGGAGGCGAGAACGAAACGAGAGACGCCGGCCTCGCGAAACGCCGCGATCGTTTCCGAGGCATCGCTCCGCACCTGATCTGAAAGAAGGATGATGCCGGCGACCACACCATCTATGCCAACAGCGACGACCGCCGACCCGGGAAGAACGCTGTCACCAAGGTCGTAGGGATTCCCGGACCTGGAGTGCTCCTTGACGAAATTGCTGCCACCTACGACCACGCGACGCCCGTCGACCGTACCTTCGACACCGCTCCCGGGCGTCTCTGTCACATTCGCCGGATTGCTGAGCGCGATTCCCCGCTTCTTGGCAGCCGCGACGAGGTTCTCCGCGCTGGCGTGATTGGATGCCTGGTCGAGCGAAGCGGCGAAGCGAAGCATTTCGTTTGCGTCGACACCGCTCATCGTGCGGACGTCGACAACGCCGGCTCGGCCGGTAGTCATCGTTCCCGTCTTGTCGAGGATTGCCGTTCTTGCCCGTGCCAGCGTTTCCAGCGCCCCGCCGCTCTTGATCAGAACGCCGATCGAAGCGGCACGCGACATGCCCGAGATGATGGCTACGGGGACGGCGAGGATCAACGGACAGGGCGTCGCGACGACGAGGACGGAGAGCGCCCGGAGCCGATCGCCGGTAAGCCACCAGGCCGCACCCGCTATGACGACGGTCGCGATCAGAAACCACAGTGCATACCGGTCCGCCAGTCTTACCATCGGCGCCTTGCTGTCCTGCGCACTCCTCACCAGCCGAACGATGCCCGCATAGGTGCTCTCGGCAGCAGGCAGGGCTGTGATCAGGTCGAAGGCCGCCCCGCAGGCGACACAACCGCTCGGCACCTGATCGCCTTCGAAAAATCGAACGGGCATGGACTCGCCCGTCAATGCCGACATGTCGATATCTGCGGCAGGAGCAACAAGAACGCCGTCGACGGGGATCACCTCACCGCGCCTGACGAGAATGCGGTCCCCGGGCGCGAGACGTTCTATCGGGACCTCTTCGAGCCCGTTACCGCAATAGCACATCGCTGTGCGGGCTACGCGTCCGAGCAGCGCCGTCATCTCGCGGCGCGCCCGGCCTTCCGCAAAATTCTCGAGTTGCTGCCCACCGGCATACATGAGCGCCACGATGTTGGCGGCGAGCGGCTCGCCGAAGGCGAGTGCCGCGGACATGGAGAGGGCGGCGACGACATCCAGGCCGAACTGCCGCTGCAGGAGAGAGTGCACAATCTCCACCAGGAGGACCACAAGCACCACGGCGCCCCCGGCGAACCAGATTTGCCCTGCAAGGGAGGAAAGGTCCGACCAGCGGGCGAGAGCGCCGCCGGCCAATGTCAACAGAGCAAGGATAGCAAGGAGGGGTCTGCCGTTGTTGTCGAAAAATCGCGACAGCGCGCTCACGTCTTCCTCACCGCTCTTGGGCGCCGGGCATACCGCCGCTGAAGAGCTAAAGCTTGCTGGCGCGCACATTCCCTTGTAGACGCATTTACAAGGGAAGCAATCTCCGGAATGTGGAATGATCATGGGAACCGAGGTGCCGCGCCGTCTGACCGTTCTCGGTTCGACCGGCTCGATCGGCACAAACACGCTCGACGTCATTCGCCAGCTGGGCGGGCGCGACGCCTTCGAGATCATGGCGCTCACCGGTAATGGCAATATCGAGCTTCTGGCGGAACAGGCCCGAAAATTCGGCGCACGTCTGGCTGTGACGGCGGACGAGAACCGCTACGCGGACTTGAAGGACGCGCTGTCCGGTAGCGGCATCGCAGTCGCTGCCGGCGTGAGCGGTCTCGAAGAGGCGGCGGAACTCGATGCCGACTGGGTGATGGCGGCAATCGTCGGGACGGCCGGTCTCGCGCCGACTCTTCGTGCGGCCCGCCGTGGCGCCAATATAGCGCTTGCCAACAAGGAGTGCCTGGTCTCGGCCGGCGAACTCTTCCTCGACGCCGTTGGCACCGGCGGCGGGCAGTTGATCCCCGTTGACAGCGAACACAGCGCCATCTTCCAGTGTCTCGATAGGAGCCAGAGACATGCGTTGGAAAGAATCATCCTGACGGCGTCCGGTGGCCCGTTCCGGGCTTACACACGCGAGCAGATGGCGGGTGTCACGCTGCAGGCGGCACGCTCTCATCCGAACTGGTCGATGGGCCTGAAGATCTCGGTCGGCAGCGCTTCGATGTTCAACAAGGCTTTCGAGATGATCGAAGCCAAGCACCTGTTCGGTGTCCGCCCGGAGCAGATCGAGGTCGTCATTCATCCACAGTCCGTCATCCACTCGATGGTGGGCTATGTCGACGGCTCGGTCATTGCGCAGCTCGGCACGCCGGACATGCGCACGGCCATCGGTTACGCCCTTTCCTATCCGAACCGATCTGCGCTGGATGTTGAGCGGCTCGATTTTGCCAGGCTGGCACGGCTCGACTTCGAAGCTCCGGACGAGGCACGCTTCCCGGCGCTCCGCCTCGCCCGGACGGCACTCGAACGCGGCGGCCTTCAGGGCGCCGTCCTCAACGGCGCGGAAGAGGCCGCCTTCGCGGCCTTCGTCGCCGAGCGGATCGGCTTCCTCGACATGGCAGACGTCGTCGAGGCCGTCATGGACCAGTTGGCGGGTCTCGGTCCTGCCGGGGAGATCGCCGACGTCGTGCAGGCCGACGCGGAAGCGAGGCGACGCGCCCGCGACGTGGTCAGCGGGATGGCTGCGGCGTGAAGCCTTCGGCGAAGGATTTCAATCCTGCGCGTATACTGCCCTTCTGATCCGTTCCGGGTAGAGCCCCATGCAGCCTTCAAGCGCGGTGTTCGTCAGGTTGACGACCGTAAGCTTGCTCGCGGCATCAGTGAACGCTCGGCAATAGGCATTACCTGGCGCCTAAACGAAAAATGCGGATCATGTGACATGATCCGCATCGAAATGGAAACGGCAACTGGTCGATCAGGCGACGGCGCGAGCGAGGGCGCAACGCGACCAGAGCTGATGCAGGGCGCCGACGAGCTTTTCGAGATCGTCGTCCGAATGCAGCGGCGTCGGGGTGATGCGCAGCCGTTCGGTCTTCTTGGGCACCGTGGGATAGTTGATCGGCTGCACATAGATGCCGAAATTGTCGAGCAGCAGATCGGAGATCCACTTGCACTTGGCCGCGTCGCCCACCATGACCGGCACGATATGGCTCGGATTGGCCATGTGCGGGATGCCGCGGGCATCGAGCATGGAACGCAGACGCCGGACACGCTCCTGATGGGCGAAGCGCTCGATCTGGCTGGTCTTCAGATGGCGGATCGAAGCGACCGCGCCCGCGGCCAGTGCTGGCGGCAGCGCGGTGGTGAAGATGAAGCCGGAAGCGAACGAACGGACGAAATCGCAAAGAGCGGAAGAGGCCGCGATGTAGCCGCCCATGACGCCGAAAGCCTTGCCGAGCGTACCTTCGATCACGGTCAGGCGATGCATCAGTCCCTCGCGCTCGGCAATGCCACCGCCACGCGCGCCGTACATGCCGACCGCATGAACCTCGTCCAGATAGGTCATTGCGCCGTATTTGTCTGCGATGTCGCAAATGTCCTTGATGGGTGCGATATCGCCATCCATCGAATAGACGGATTCGAAGGCGATGAGCTTGGGGGCGTTCGGGTCAGCCGCCGCGAGCTTCGCCTCGAGGTCCTTCACATCGTTGTGCTTCCATATGACGCGCTCGCATTTTGCATAACGGATGCCTTCGATCATGGACGCATGGTTGAGCGCGTCGGAGAAGATGATGAGACCAGGAATCTTCTGACCCAGGGTGCCAAGCGTCGCCCAGTTCGAAATATAGCCGGAGGTGAAGATCAGCGCCGATTCCTTGCCATGAAGGTCGGCAAGCTCGCGCTCGAGGAGAACATGGTAATGATTGGTGCCGGAAATGTTCCGGGTGCCTCCCGCACCCGCGCCACAGTGGTCGATGGCCTCTTTCATGGCTTCGATCACCTGCGGGTTCTGACCCATACCCAGGTAGTCGTTCGAGCACCAGACGGTCACGTCCTGCTCACCCTGCTCGGTGTAGCGGGTGGCTCGTGGGAAATTGCCCCTCTGCCTTTCAAGATCGGCAAATATACGGTACCGGCCTTCTTCATGCAGGCCCGCCAATTCGCTCTTGAAAAACGCTTCGAAGTCCATCGCCAAGCTCCAGTATGTCCTCGTCCCTTTTGGGATCGTCGGGGCATGTGGTCAACCCCGGCATTGTAAATTCGTTCTAAACTGCGACAAAAGGCGCCGGCCTTTCCGTCCCTTCGGAACACACTGCTACCCGATCGGAGCGCCCTCAGACTTGATCTACGTCAAGCAGAAAAGGGAAAGGGCGGCCGCAGCCGCCCCTTCATCGATCTATTGCCGCCTCAACACGCGGCGACCGCGCGCCTGGCCATCACGCGAATGAGGTTCGCCCGGTACTCCGCGCTACAGTGCATGTCCGACATGAGGTCATCCGTATCGACCGCCACGTTGGAGACCGCCTCCGGAGCCCAGTTGGCCGACAAGGCAGCCTCCATTCCCTTGTGACGGAAGACGCCGTTCGAGCCAGCTCCCGTCACCGCGACGCGAATGCCACCATCCCCCCTGGAGACGAAGACGCCGGTCATCGCAAAGCGGGACGCCGGGTTGGCAAATTTCACGTAAGCCGCCTTCTCCGGCGCGTGGAAACGCACTGCGGTGATGACCTCGCCGTTTTCGAGGGCGGTTTCGAAGAGCCCCCGGAAGAAGTCGTCTGCGGCAATTTCGCGACGGTCTGTCACGATTGTCGCGCCGAGGCCCAGCATGGCGGCCGGATAGTCCGCCGCCGGGTCGTTGTTGGCGATCGAACCGCCAATGGTGCCGAGGTGTCGCACATGCGGGTCGCCGATCATGCCGGCGAGGTCGCAGATCGCCGGACAGACCGATCGCAGGAGGTCCGACGAGGCGACCTCCGCATGCGTGACGCCCGCTCCGATCGTCACATTGCGGCCGTCGACGCGGATGCCTTTCAGCGACGGAATGTGGCGAAGGTCGATGAGGTCGCTTGGCTGCGCAAGCCTCTGCTTCATGGTGGCGACCAGGGTCTGACCACCTGCCACGTACTTGCCGTCCTCCGTTGCGGCGATAAGTCTGCCCGCCTCCTCGACCGAGGAGGCGCGATGATAATTCGTTGCGTACATGATCTCCGTCCCCCTTTAGATCTGGGCCTGCATGGCCCGCCAGACGGCCTGCGGCGTGGCTGGCATGTTCAGGCGATTGTTTCCGATCGCATCAGTGATGGCATTGATGAGCGCCGGCGGCGATCCGATCGCCCCTGCCTCCCCGCATCCCTTGATGCCGAGCGGGTTGCCCGGACAGGGTGTGCACTGATGCGAGACGTTGAAGGACGGCAGGTCGTCCGCTCGCGGCATGGCGTAGTCCATGAAGCTTGCGGTCAGCAGCTGACCCGTTGCGGGATCGTATTCGACATTTTCGAGCAGTGCCTGACCGATGCCCTGCGCAATGCCACCATGCACCTGCCCCTCGACGATCATGGGGTTGATGATGTTCCCGAAATCGTCGGCCGCCACAAACTGGACGACCGTCGTCTTGCCGGTCTCCGGATCGACCTCCACCTCGCAGATGTAGCAACCCGCCGGGAAGGTGAAGTTCGACGGGTCGTAGAAGGCGCTTTCCTTCAGGCCCGGCTCCATGCCGGCCGGCAGATTGTGCGCAGTATAGGCGGCAAGCGCCACCTGGAACCAGGGTAGCGACTTGTCGGTACCAGCGACTTTCAGTTCGCCGTTCTCGACGACGATGTCGCTCTCGTCGGCCTCCATCAGGTGCGCGGCGATCTTCTTGGCCTTCGCCTCGACCTTGTCGAGCGCCTTGACGATCGCCGACATGCCGACCGCGCCGGAACGCGACCCGTAGGTGCCCATGCCCATCTGCACCTTGTCGGTATCGCCATGAACGATCGATATGCTGTCGATCGACACACCGAGACGATCCGCAACAAGCTGGGCGAAGGTCGTTTCATGGCCCTGGCCGTGGCTGTGCGAACCCGTCAGCACCTCGATCGTGCCGACCGCGTTCACCCTGACTTCCGCCGATTCCCAGAGACCGACGCCGGCACCGAGCGAGCCGACCGCCTGCGACGGGGCGATACCGCAGGCCTCGATATAGCAGCTCATGCCGATCCCGCGCTTCATGCCCCGGCGCTCGGCCTCGGCCCGGCGGGCCGGAAAGCCGTTCCAGTCGGCGGCGGACATTGCCGCCTCGAGCGAGGCCTCGTAGTCGCCGGCGTCATAGGTCATGATCACCGGCGTCTGATGGGGGAAGCTGCGGATGAAGTTCTTCCGGCGGAGTTCCGCCGGGGAAAGCCCGAGTTCCCTCGCCGCGGTTTCCACCGTCCGCTCGAGCAGGTAGGTCGCTTCAGGGCGTCCGGCTCCGCGGTAGGCGTCGACCGGCACGGTGTTGGTGTAGACGGTCCGGACGTTGCAGTGGATTGCGGGAATGTCGTACTGGCCGGAAAGCAGCGTCGCATAGAGATAGGTCGGTACGGAGGACGAGAAGAGCGACATATAGGCGCCGAGATTGGCGATCGTGTCCACCTTCAGGCCGATGATGCGGTTATCCTTGTCGAAGGCCATTTTGACCTTCGACACATGGTCACGCCCGTGGGCATCGGTCATGAACGCTTCCGACCGGTCCGCCGTCCACTTGACCGGGACTCCGGTTTTCTTCGAGGCCCAAAGGCAAACGATTTCCTCCGGGTAGATGTAGATCTTCGATCCGAAGCCGCCGCCGACATCCGGCGCGATGACCCGCAGCTTGTTCTCCGGCGCGACGTTGTAGAAGGCGCTCATCACCAGGCGGGCCACGTGCGGGTTCTGGCTCGTCGTATAGCAGGTGTAATGATCCTCAGCCGCATCATAGATGCCGAGCGCCGCCCGCGGCTCCATTGCGTTGGGAGAAAGGCGGTTGTTGCGGATATCGATCTCGGTGACGTGGGCCGCCTCCGCAATCGCTTTGTCGGCAGCCGAGCTGTCTCCGATCTCCCAGTCGAAGATCAGGTTGCCGGGTGCTTCCGGGTGAATCTGCGGTGCCCCTTCGCCGAGCGCACTGACGGCGTCCGTGACAACCGACAGTTCCTCGTAGTCGACGACCACTGCCTCGGCGGCATCGCGCGCCTCGGCTACCGAGTCGGCAATGACCACCGCGACCGCGTCACCAACATAGCGGACCGCGTCGTGGGCGAGCGGACGCCAAGCACCCATCTTCATGGGCGAGCCGTCCTTGGAATGGATCATCCAGCCACAAATCAGGTTACCGATCCCGTCGGCCAGCAGCTGCTTGCCGTCAAGAACGTCGATCACCCCCGGCATCGCCTTGGCCGCGCTCGCGTCCACGCCTGCGACACGGGCATGCGCATAAGGAGAGCGCACAAAATAGGCATACTTCATGCCAGGAACGATCATATCGTCCGTGTAACGACCCTTGCCTGTGAGAAATCGCTTGTCTTCCTTGCGCGCGACACGCGCTCCAATTCCTTCAACGCCCATCATATCCTCCCGATGGCATTTCAGCGGCCCGACAGCTGCAGACGACGATCAGCGGCAAGCGGCCGGCAAATCGACGTTTCTACTCGGCGGCCTGGCGGCCGGCATGCATCTCGGCATTAGCGGCAAGAACGGCTTTGACGATGTTGTGATATCCGGTGCAGCGACAGATGTTGCCGTCGAGCTCGTGGCGAACGGTCGCCTCATCGAGCGCGCCGCCATGGCGGTTGATCATGTCGACCGCAGTCATCACCATGCCCGGCGTACAGAAACCGCATTGGAGCCCATGGTGCTCCTTGAACGCCGCCTGCACCGGATGCAGTTCGCCGTTCGTGGAGAGCCCCTCGATCGTCGTGATGCTGGACCCCGACGCCTGGACGGCGAGGATGGAGCAACTCTTAATGGACTTACCGTCCATATGCACCACGCACGCACCGCACTGCGTCGTGTCGCACCCGACATGAGTGCCCGTCAGCCCCAGCTTTTCCCTGATGAATTGAACGAGAAGCGTGCGATCGTCGCAATCGCCGCTGACTGTACGACCGTTCACTGACAGCGTTACTTTAGCCATATTGTTCCTCCTCGTGTCTCTCCAGGACACCCGAGTCATCATTTGTCTTTTTCCACAGCGGATCAACTGGTACTTCGAGGGGGACCGGCATTTTTATTTGCCGCATTGCAGCAACCGCAGGACATTACTGTGTCGCCGCGAACACTGCCGCCGCGGCACGTGATCACGGACATTTGAATTCAATGGACTTTCCGATTTTGAAGGATATTCTTGTGCAGCGATCGCAAGGACGGATTGAGATCTGCCGGCGGATACGCGAGTGATGCAGTGACCGGTCATCCGGAATGCGTAAAACCATTGGAGAAAAGTCATGAAAAAGGCTCTTGTGCTTGTACTGATCGGCCTTTCGGTCGCTGGTTGCACACAGACCGAGAAGGGTGCCACCATCGGCGCCGCCTCGGGCGCAATCATCGGCGGTGCGATTACGGGTGACGTCCGCGGTGCTGCCGTCGGCGCGGCAATCGGCGGTGTATCTGGCGCCGTCATCGGCTCCGCCAGTGAGCCCGGCAAGTGCTACTACCGCGATCGCTACGGCCGCCGCTACGTCGACTACTGCCCGCGCGGCTACTGATCGCCTCTTGCCAAATGAGAGAAGTCCCGGCGACAAACCGGGACTTTTTCCTTTTCTAGGACGTCCTAAAGCGGTATCCCTTCCGCGTCTGCATCTGAAGTTGCCGCTTAGCGAAGCGGAAACGCCTGTCGGATAGGATGACCCGAAATACCAACGTTGCGTATACCGATCGGATCGACATTGCCGAATTTGAGTTCTGCGTTTCGGGGGGCCGGGAGCGCCTTGACGGTCGCAGCAACCATTTTGTTTTGCCTCGGCTCGGCTGGCGAAGCCTACGCTTTCAAGATCTTCGGGATCACTCTGTTCGGCGAGGACAAGGCCGATGCGGAGGTCGTCGATCCACTCAACTACTCCGTCACGCTGGATACCGATGGCTCCGACCGCGAGCTTGCCCGCGCCATCGAACGAAGTTCGCTCCTCGTCAATCAGGCTGACAATCCCGTCTCCGGCGATCTTGGGCTGGTCATCAAGGCACGCGACGATCGCGACAGGCTGATTGCGGCACTTTATGAGCGCGCCCATTATGGAGGCGTGGTCACCGTCACGATCGGCAGCCGCAACATCGACGATCTTCCTCCCAACCCGAAGTTCGACCGGTCCGGTCCGGTGCCGGTCACCCTCCGCGTCGAGCCCGGCCCGGTCTTCACACTTGGCGACATCCGCCTGGAAGGCGATGCGGCCCGTCTTGATCCCGGCCGCTACGATCTGCGGCCCGGCGGTGATGCCGGATCGCTCGTGATCATCAAGGCGGCCCGGCAGATCGTCGATGACCTCAAGACGGAGGGCCGCCCGCTTGCTCACCTGACGGAGCAACAAGTTGTCGCGGATCACAAGTCGCAGACAGTTGACGTAGTACTCGGCGCCGAAAGCGGCCCTGTCGCCCCGATCGGCCCGGTCACCATTTCGGGAGAGAAGGCCGTCGACCCCGATTTCATTCGCCGATATTCCCGGCTCAACGAAGGAAAGCCTTATACTCCTGAGGACATCCGGAAGGCCTCGGAACGGCTGCGCAAACTCGGAGTCTTTTCAAGCGTGACGATCAAGGAATCGGAGACGCTTGCTCCGGATGGATCGCTGCCAATCGGTATCACCGTCTCCGAAGGCAAGCACCGCTATTTCGGTTTCGGCGCATCGGTCTCAACGATCGATGGCGCCGGACTGCAGGGCTACTGGGGTCACCGCAACCTTTTCGGGCAGGCGGAATCCTTGAGGATCGAGGGTTCGGTCGGCGGTCTCGGTCAATGGAACGGCGTCGAAAACCTCGATTACACCGCCGGCATCTCTTTCGTAAAACCCGGCGCCTTCGTTCCTTCGGGGACGCTGGATGCCAGCATCAAGGGTTCGACGATCACGACGGAATCCTATGACGCCGCTTCGGTCGTCGCGCGCCTCGGCTACTCCTACGAACTTTCCGACAAGGATACTCTATCGGCCGCCGCGACGCTGAGCTTCGACGACATCGACGACGCGTTCGGCAACAATCGCTATGTCACGTTTGCCGTGCCGATCGACTATGTTCGCGATACGCGCGACAACACCCTCAATCCGACAGAGGGATACCGCGCCACACTCTCTGCAGCACCAAGCTACGAGGTTCTCGAGGGAACGATCTTCTCGTCCTTTGAGGGCTCGATTTCCGGCTACCGCGGCTTCGGCGAAGATGACCGCCTCGTCCTTGCCGGCAAGCTCGCGCTGGGAACATTGATCGGCGGCGATGGCCTTGCCAGCATGCCTGCGACACGCCGCTTCTATGCCGGGGGGGGCGGCTCGGTCCGTGGCTACGCCTACCAGGAGATATCGCCCTATAACGGCAGCGGCGACGCAACCGGCGGACGATCCTACGTCACAGGTTCCGTCGAGGCGCGCCTCAACGTGACCGATGCGATCGGTGTCGTGCCGTTCCTCGATTTCGGAACGGTATCGTCGGAGATCTATCCCGATTTCTCCGATGTCCGCCTCGGGGCAGGCATCGGTCTGCGCTATAATACGCCCTTCGGGCCGATCCGGCTCGACGTCGCCATGCCGCTCGATCGCTATGACGGCGGCAGCCGTTACGGCATCTACGCCGGGATCGGACAGAGCTTCTGACACCACCTACCGCAAGGGAAGATGAAGAACCGCGATGCAATTTCTGACCCGCCTGACGAAATGGATCCTTCGCCTCGCGGCCTATGTCGCAGGAATGACACTTGCGCTGCTTGTCGTTGCAATCGTGCTCGGTGGGTTCACCTCGTTCGGCGGGAGGCTGTTGTCCGGCTGGATCGCGGAGCTCGCCTCGACTCCGGATCGCCGGATCGCGATATCCGATCCGGGACCGTTGCTGTCCGGACGGCTCCGCATTGGTACGGTTACGATTGCCGACACGAAGGGAACCTACGCCACGATCCGGGACCTCGCCGTCGACTGGACGCCGTCGGCACTGTTTGCCGGACGTTTCCGCGCCGATCGTATCGCCGCAACGGCGATCGAGATCGCCAGGCAACCGATCGTAACGCAACCTCCGACACCGTCAGGCGGCCCGTTCCGGTTGCCCTTGGCGATTGACGTAGCCTCGGTTGAAGTGGGCGAGATTTCACTCGGCAGCGACCTGACAGGCAAGCCGATGACCTTTTCCCTTGCCGGATCCGGGCTCGCCGATGCTGATCAGATCGCGGCGACTGTCGAGGCTCGACGCCAGAATGTTCGTGGTTCGGAACTAGTTGCGGACCTGCTCTATGCTCCGTTAGACGATCGCTTGCGCCTGAAGGCAGCCGTTACGGAGCCAGCCGGCGGACTCGTGGCCGGCTTGCTGCGCCTGCCGGGAGAACCGGCCCTCAAGATCGCCGTGGATGGCGACGGGCCGCTGTCCGACTGGCACGGCAAAGTCTCAGCCGATGTCGACGGTCAGCCTACGGTCTCGGTCACAGCCACGCACCGCATCGTCGCGGAGAACCGCCGGCACGTGACACTCAAGGGTGACGGCCAATTCGATAGGGTACTTCCGCCTGCCCTGCGCGAACTCTTTTCAGGCCAGACCCAACTCGACCTGGCAGCCGCGCTCGCGCCCGCCGGCTCGATCGAGATCGAAAGCGGAAAGATCACGACTGCTCGCTTCCAGCTCACCGCCTCGGGAACCTTCGATTCCGCGGGCCAGAACGACCTACGGGCCAGTCTCTCCGGCGTGTCCGGACCTGTCACCCTTCGCTGGACCGACGACAAGCGCACCATCGAAACGGAAATCGAAAGCGCGACATTGTCCGTCAGCGGACCGGCATCGGCGGCCGCGCTCGACGTCAGGGCGCAACTGCAGTCCCTTGCCACGACGGAGGGACGCCTAGACAATTTAACACTGTCGGCAAGAAGTGCGACCTTCGACCTCTCGAAGCGGGAAGGCCTGATCGACACGACGCTATCGGTCACGGAAGGAACATTTTCGAACCCTTGGC
>DATGWU010000750.1:0-3406 GCA_035299345.1 Rhizobium sp. | reverse complement strand
GCTCTCCCGAGCGTCAGGCGCCTTGGCAGCCTGCGGCGACGAGGTGTCTTCCTCGTCGAAATCGATACGCAGTGCCGCTTCGAGAGCCTGAAAGGCGCTTTCGTCAATCGACTCGTTGGTCTTCTTGTTCGCCATAGGGTTACGCCTCGCTACGCATACCAAGCCGATCTGGTCGCCTTACCCTCGCAACAATGCTCGGGGCCGCCGATCGGCCGAACTCGGGACTTTCCCGCTGCCGCCACGCCACGGGAAATCCCCTTGCAAACAAGGCCGGAATGCCCGCTTCTTCAAGCGCCGATGAAAAGCTTCCTTATCATCATCCGACCTCCGGGCAAAGCTTTGCAGCCTATGCCCCTCATATCCGTATCGTAGTGACACATTCGGGTATGCGTTACAATTAACCGGCCCCGGCGTCCCCGGGACAGCGGGTTGTTGTTAACAGTTATTTTACGGATTGCGGATGCGAAAAGCCTGCAATGCCGGGCATTTAGGAGCTGTTAACCATAGCGATAGGTTTTCCCGCCAAACGGGCGCCGTTTTAAACGGATGGCGTCCAATTTCAACCGAGGATCGTCACCGGACTGGAGTACGGAGAGGGCCATCATGGCAGAGACCAGCACGAAGATATCCGAAGTTTCCCCGGACGAAGCACCGGCAGGCGAACACTGCCGCTCGCGGGCGAGGCCCGTCGATCTCGTCTATCTGGCAGCGCGGACACGCGCCGACCGCGCGGCCGAGATGGAGATCCTGCAGGCCTTCGTCAGCCAGATGCGGCAATGTTTGCGATCGCTGGTGCCCGGTGGTGACGCCGCGGCCAACAGGACGGCGGCGGCAAGGCTGAGGGCGACGGCCCTGGCCGTCGGCGCGTTCGCACTGTCGGCGACGGCCGAGGCGGTCGAAAGGGACGGAACCGATCCTGCTGCAATCGAGTCGGTCTATTCGTGCGTCCTCGAGGCGGAAAATTTCGTCTCGGGTCTCTGTCGCTGAGGGTGCGGCGCTGGCCGGCAACTCGCGCGAGCGCCGATACCTTGCCGGTGCGACACACAGTCCCGTGAAGCCGGCTGTCCCGGCGGGCGAAAATGTTGACGGCCCGGATTTTTTCGTGAATGACTTCGGCCGTCTTTCACTAGCCTTTCTGGATGCCTTCATGACCAAGCTGAATATCATCGCGTTCGACGGCACACGTTTCGAGATCGACGCCGCCGACGGCTCCACCGTGATGGAGAACGCGGTACGCAACTCCGTCCCGGGCATCGAGGCCGAATGCGGTGGCGCCTGCGCCTGCGCGACCTGTCACGTCTATGTCGATGAAGCATGGACCGATACGGTCGGTGCGCCATCGGCCATGGAGGAGGACATGCTCGACTTTGCCGTCGACGTGCAGCCGAATTCCCGCCTTTCCTGTCAGATCAAGGTGACGCCGGCGCTGGACGGTCTCGTCGTCAAGGTTCCGGAGCGTCAGGGCTGAGAGCAGGCAAAAAAAAGCCTCGCTCGTCGATGAGCGAGGCGAGGGGGGCGCACCGCCAACAGGCGAGGGAGGAGACACCTGCTACCCGAAGATGCGCCGGGGAGAACCTGGCAGATCCGACTCTGGCCGGATGAATTCTCTTTAATCACACGTATAATTCCGTTCTTTAGCAAGTTCTACTGCTAGAAATAGCTGGTTATTCACAGGGTAGAACGCAAGTTCCACTCAAGTTTTAAGGGCAAAAGCTGGCTTTTCTGAACGGTGGCGGGGTGCCGACGGCGGAAAACGTCAAGGGTTCCGTTTCGATCGGTAGTTGAGGATGCGAATCATCCGCTTCTCGAAATTGGCCGCCTCGACACGGTCGAAGCGCATCTGATCCTTGTCGTGCGCGTCGATGATCCGGCTGGTGGTTTCGGCGACCTTGATCTCCATGGCCAGGCACTCGCGTTGCGGGCGGAGCCCCTTGAGGCTGGTCTCCAGCTTGCGGGCGTATTGGCGGGCGATTTCGGCGTGCCGTTCTTCGTGGCGGCGAATATCGCTGGAGAGCGCATCCCAGATCAGCGCGAGGTCTTTTCCGGCGCGCTTGCGGTTTTTCCACTTCGGCAGCACGAGTTGCGTCTTCAACGTCACCTTCGCGGAGCCGACGCGGCAGCGGCCACCGGACTCGACATAGGTCACGTCTCCGCCGAAACGGATGCGCGTGGCGCCAGGATGGCGGGCACCCGTCGACATCGTATAGGGACCCCGCCGCTCCAGTTCGCGATCGAGGTCCTGGGCGGTCGTGCCGCCGATCTGGAAATAGCTGACCGTCTTGTGGACGATCGTCTCGGCAGTCGCTTGGCTGCTCAGGAGAGCGAGGATTGCCGCGGCGGAAACGAGATACCGGGGGCGGCGCGCAATCTTCATGCTGGATATCCGCTATGTTGTATTCAATAGGACCTTGGGGCATCGCCCCGGCAAGTGCAATATTAGATAGGTATCTTTTTTCGCTTCGGGAGGATTCGCCGTGACGGTGCAGGCAGGCAAGACGGACTGGCTTCTCGCCCACGGGCGGCGCCTCGATCTCTCGCGCGGGCGATTGATGGCGATCGTGAACGTGACGCCGGATTCCTTCTCCGACGGCGGCCAGCATTTCGGCGCCGAAACCGCGGTCGCCCACGGTCTGCGGTGCCTCGAGGAAGGTGCGGACATTCTCGACATCGGCGGCGAATCCACCCGCCCCGGCGCTGCCGAAGTCTCGCCCGCCGAGGAGCAGGACCGTATTCTTCCGGTCATCGAGCGGCTGGTGCGCGAGAGCGATGCGCTGATTTCGGTCGACACCTACCGTGCGGAGACGGCGCGGCTCGCGATTGTAGCCGGCGCCCACATCGTCAACGACGTGCACGGGCTGCAAAGGGAGCCGGACATCGCAAAGGTGGCGGCGGAGACGGGGGCAGGGCTTTGCATCATGCACACCGGCCGCGGTCGCGAGAAGCTCGCCGACATGATCGAGGATCAGTTCGTTTTCCTCAATCGCTCGCTGGAGATCGCCGAGGCTGCCGGCATCGCCCGCAGCGCGATCGTCCTCGATCCGGGCTTCGGCTTCGCCAAGGAGACGGAAGCGGAGAACGTCGAGCTCATGGCGCGCTTCGAGGAACTCAAGGGGTTCGGCTTGCCGCTTCTCGTCGGCACGTCGCGCAAGCGGTTTCTCGGGACGATCACTGGCCGCAGAACGCCCGAGCGTGACCCGGCGACCGCGGCGACGACAGTGCTGCTCAGGATCAAGGGGGCGGCCGTTTTCCGCGTCCATAATGTCGCGATCAACAGGGACATGCTCGCCGTCACGGATGCCATTCTGGAGGCGGAGCGGCAGGTAAAGGCGGGTGAACGGTGAACATGGCGGCGGCGCAGGAATGGCATCGGGCGACGCTCGGCCTCGGCGGAAATATCGGCGATCCG
>DATGWU010000749.1:0-11630 GCA_035299345.1 Rhizobium sp. | reverse complement strand
TGATTGCCCGCGCTCCGGCGGCCGCGAGGGAGCGCACGACGGCAAGGCCGAGACCCGAAGCTCCGCCGGTCACGACGAAAACCTTGCCTTCTATCAGCACGGGAAGACTCCCGTCTCCGTGGGATGCAAGCCTGCAACCGCTCGACACGCCATGCCGTCCTCCTTCGCAGCATTTCGCTCGCGGATCAGCTCCTCCACCGACCCGTATTGCCGAACTCTAAGCGGACAGTATATTGCAAGCGATGACCAAAGCGGCCAGATTTTTTTGGACAGTTTTGCCATATCGGGAGAAACGGAATGGCCGAGCCGGACAGACGGATGATTTCGCCTTCCTTCATCGAGGAAGCGCTCGATTGCCTGCGGCGACACGGCAAGCCGACGGTGCCGGTTCTCGCGTCGGTGGGACTGCCGCCCGTGGTCCACGCTCCGGTCTCGGCCGAGATCTACGGCGCACTCTGGCTCGCCGTCGCGGCGGAAGTCGATGACGAATTCTTCGGCATGGGTGCCCGGCCGATGCGCAACGGCAGTTTCACGCTTCTCTGCCATTGTATCCTGCACGCGCCGACGCTGGAGCACGCCCTGCGACGGGCGCTACGCTTCCTGAACGTGATCCTGGAGGATCCCTCCGGCCGGCTCGAGATCAACGAGGGTCTCGCGGAAATCGTTCTCGAGGACAAGACGGGGCCGCGCTCGGCCTTTGCCTATCGTACCTATTGGATCCTGTTGCACGGCATCGCCTGCTGGCTGGTCGGCCGGCGCATTCCGATCCGCAAGGTAGATTTCCGTTGCGCCGAACCTGAACAGGGTGCGGACTATCGGTTGTTCTTCGGCGCACCGGTGCACTTCGGACAGCCGGTGAGCCGCCTGTCCTTCGACCGGCAACTGCTCCGGCTGCCGATCACCCGCACCGAACAGGCGCTGAAGCAATTCCTCCGGGGCGCCCCCGCCAACATTCTGGTGCGCTACCGCTACGACGCAGGTCTGGCAGCCGGTATCCGGCGCCGGCTGCGGCAGACCCCACCGACGGGTTGGGGCAGCTTCGAGGACATTGCCGCACAGATGCGCATGTCGCCGTCGACCCTGCGCCACCGGCTGCAGGCCGAGGGACGAAGCTTTGCCGGGATAAAGGACGAGATCCGGCGAGAGCGGGCCATGGAACTGCTGCTGGAGAGCCGAAGCAGCGTTGGCGAGATTGCCGCCCAGCTCGGCTTTTCCGAGCCGAGCGCCTTTCATCGCGCCTTCCGAAAGTGGACATCTAGGAGTCCGGGTGTCTTTCGTCGGGAAGCCGCGGCGGCCCGGACCCTAGACGTCCAGCGTCGCCCGCCAGCGGCCGATGTAAGAGGCGATATTGAGTGATGGGGAAACGACGGCCGGGTGTCCCGCGTGCGGCCGCACCCCGGCAAGCACAGCCGCTCCGAGCGCGGTGCCGCTCACCCCACCTTCGGCGTCGATCATCACATCCCGCCCCGTGATCGACGCCAGAGCAGCGAGGAAGACACTGTTCCTGCCCATCGGCCCCTCGACGATGATCGGACCCGCAGCCTTCACGAGATCCAGGCACGTGGCCGTCATCATCGCCACATAGAGCGAGACCGCCGCCACATGCTCGGCGTCCGATGCTGGCTCGCCGATCCACCGTCCCTCGCGGCCGGGGAAAGGTCCCGATCCTTCCACCACGTTGGGCAGGACCATGACGCCCGTGGAGATCACCGCGCGGGCCGCCGACTCCACCGCTTCCGGCGACGGTTCGGTCACACCTTTCGTCAGGATCTCGAACTCACGACCGCCCATGAAACGGGCCGACGGTACGGCGCGCGCGAAGGCGTCAACATTCGAGAGTGTGTCGCGAGCCGGGTCGAGCCCTGCGGGGTCTCCTCCGACTGCAAAGCAGATGACCCAGGTGCCCGTCGACACCACCGAGAAAGGCGGTTGCCGCACAACGAGATGCGGCAGCAACGACGCGTTGGAATCGTGAATACCACAATAGACCGGCACAGCGGTGTCGAGGCCGATCACCTCGCGCACTTCGATCAACACCGGGCCCAGCACGTCGAAGGCTGACCGGACGGGAGCCATCAGTGGACCGATCCCGAGCTTGTCTATGAGCGTCGAGTACATACCCTCTCCCGGATTCCAGAGGTCGGTGTGGCAGCCGAGGGAAGTCACCTCGTTGACCGCCACGCCGGTCAGACGGAAGGCCCAGTATTGCGGATAGGTAAGGATCGTTTTGACCTGCGCGAACGCTTCGGGAAACGTGGTCTTCTGGTAGTGAAGCTGTGCTCCGAGATTGAGGCCGACTGGAAGCGCCGGTGAGCACGTCTCGGAAAACCTGGGGCGCAGCGTCTCATATTCGGCGACGACCGGCGCCGGATAGCCATGCTCATAGTCGAGGACCGGCATGGCGAGCTGCCCATCGGCATCGAGAAGCGCGGCACTCGCTCCGTGGGTCGTGATAGAGATCGCATCATAGCCGGGTGCTTCGGCGAACGAAGCGAGAGCGGAAAGGATGAATGACCACAAGGCCTCGACGTCGTAATGGGGATAGGGAGGACCGGCGACCACGCTGTTCGCAGTCTTGCGAATCGCGATCTCGGCACCGGTTTCCCCGTCGAGAACCACCACCTTGGCATTGGTCTTGCCGATGTCGATGACGGCGACGCGGGCGTGTTGCGGGGCGGTCATGGCAGGTGGAACACCGTAACGAGATCCGTGGCAACCGGAGAGTTGTCCGGATTGCTTTCCATGATGTCCGCCATGTGCGCCCACCAGCGCTTCATCACCGGATGCTGCGGCAGGCTTGCCATCGCGTGATCCTTTGGACGGGTCAGGACGCCGAACAGGATATTGGTCTCGCGGTCGAGGTGGATGGTGTAGTCGCTGACGCCGGCCTGGTGCAGCAGGTCTATGAGTTCCGGCCAGATCTCGTCATGGCGCTTCCTGTATTCTGCTTCCATGCCGGGATTGAGCTTCATCTTGAAGGCATGCCGTTCCAGATCGCTCATTTCGCTGACCTCGCCTGCTTGATGCGCCGGCCGATGATCGGCAGCGCTATGGTGACGATCAAGAGCAGGCCGATGAAGATCGACATGACGATGCCGGGCACGTTCAGAAGACCGAGACCGAACGTCACGAGGCCCATGACGAAGGCGGCGATCACCACGCCGGCGATCGTGCCGGCACCACCGAGGATCGATACGCCACCGAGCACCACCATGGTCACCACTTCGAGCTCCCACCCCTGCGCGATCGACGGACGGGTCGAGCCGAGCCGCGAGGTGAGGCAGACGGCCGCGATCCCGCTCATCAGGCCGGTCAGCAGGAAGAGAATGAACTTCACCCGCTCTACCGGAATGCCGGAGAAGCGCGCGGCGAGCGGATTGTTGCCGATCACATAGACATGCCGGCCGAAATTGGTCGCATGCAGCAGCACGGCGAACAGGGCGGCCATGACCAGGAACAGCACGAATTCGAAGGAGAATACCCAGAAGACATAGCCCTGGCCGAAGAAGGCGAAATCCGCCGGATACTTGCCATAGGCCTGGTCGCCGAGCACGATGTAGGAAATGCCGCGGAACAGGCTCATCGTGCCGATGGTGACGACGATCGACGGCAGTCTCAGCCCAGCCACCAGAATGCCGTTGAAAGCGCCGCAGGCAAGCCCGGTGCCGATTCCGATCGCCACGAGGCCGGGAGCGCCGATACCCGTCTGCGCGGCATAGCCCATGGCCGTCGAGGCGAGCGCAATGATCGCGGCGACCGAAAGGTCGATCTCGCCGGCGATGATCAGCAGCGCCATGGCAAAGGCGATCATCGCCTTTTCGGTGAAGTTGAAGGTGGCGTCGGACAGGTTCCAGGCGTCGAGGAAGTAGGGCGAGGCAAAGGAGTTGGCGATGAAGATCACCACCGCCACGCCGAACAGCAGCACTTCCCAGCTGCCGAGCAGCCGCTTGAACGGCGTACCGAGCCGGTCGGGGATCTGGCGGCGTGTCGCGGTGGTTTGGGACGTCACGGCGCTCATGCGGTCACCTCCTGGCTGTCCTTGGCTGCGCGGTCGCGCAGGATGATGCGGCCCTTCTTG
This sequence comes from Rhizobium sp., assembly GCA_035299345.1. Classification (GTDB taxonomy): domain Bacteria; phylum Pseudomonadota; class Alphaproteobacteria; order Rhizobiales; family Rhizobiaceae; genus Allorhizobium. The sequence goes on along the minus strand of DATGWU010000749.1, from coordinate 7,552 downwards.
GCTTCGGCGCGGGCGTTGAAGACGACGGCGAGCACGATGACCACGCCGGAGATCGCCATCTGGGCGAACGGCGAGATGCCGATGACCGGCAGCGCGTTCTTGATCACGCCGAGGAACAGGGCGCCGAGAACCGTGCCGATCACGGTGCCGATGCCACCGGCGATCGACACGCCGCCGATGACATTGGCAGCGACGCTGTCCAGCTCGAAACCAGCGGCAATGTCGACATAGGCGACGGCATAGCGGGACACCCAGAGATAGCCCGAAAGACCGGCGAGCGCCCCCGACAGCACGAAGGCGAGGAAACGCGCGCGTCCCACATCGATGCCGGCATAGACGGCGGCGGTCGGGTTGCCGCCTGCGGCATAGGTCGAGCGTCCAAACGGCGTGCGGGTCAGCACGAACCAGATGAGGCAGACGATCGCGATCGCCACCCATGACAGGATCGGCATGCCGAGCACGGCAATGCGGGGCAGGCCGAGGAAGTCCGGCGTCATCTGGTGCGCATTGACCCAACTGCCGCCCGACAGCACGAAGGCCATGCCGCGATAGATGGTGAGCGTGCCGAGCGTCACGACGATCGGCGGGATCTGCAGGAGCCAGACGAGGAAGCCGTTGACGGCGCCGAGCGCGGCACCGATGCCGATCGCAAGAACGATCAGCAGAGCCAGCGGCAGCCCCGGATAGGCGGCATCGAGCATCGCCACCGCCATGCCGGTGAAGGCGAGATTGGCGGCGACCGAGAGATCGATCGACTTGGTGAGGATTACCGTCATCTGCCCGAGCGCCAGGATGATCAGGATGGACGTATCGTTGAAGATTGTCGCCAGGTTGCCGGGCGTGGCGAAATTCGACGCCCGCGTCGAGAAGCCGGCGATCATCACGACGATGATCAGCGCCAGCAGGATTTCGCGATTCTTGAGAAGCCGTTGCATGTCGAATGTCCTTAGCGGTTGCCGGTGGCGGCGCGCACCAGCGTCTCGGCGGTCAGTCCGTCGCGGTCGTAGAGCCCGGCCATCAGCCCCTCGTGCATCACCAGCACGCGGTCCGACATGCCGAGGATTTCCGGCAGTTCCGACGAGATCATGATGATCGACAGCCCCTCGCCCGCGAGTTCCGAGATGAAGCCGTGCACCGCCGCCTTCGATCCGATGTCGATACCCTTGGTCGGCTCGTCGAGAATGATGACCTTCGGCCGGGTGGCGAGCCACTTGCCGATGACGACCTTCTGCTGGTTGCCGCCTGAAAGTGTCCCGACAGGCACCGAAAGCGCCGCCGCGCGCAGGTCGAGCCGCTCGGCATATTTGCGGGCAAGCGCGAATTCGTTGATCGCCTTCAGGAAGCCGCGCGCCGAGGTGCGCGTCAAGGACGGCAGCGACATGTTCTGGTAGATCGGCATTTCGAGCGCGAGACCGTGACGCCCGCGCTCTTCGGGCACATAGACGATGCCGGCGGCGATCGCATCAGCGGGCGTGCGGACCTTAATCTCCCGGCCTTCCAGCGTGAGCCGGCCGGACGCCGGTGTCGTGATTCCGAACAGCGACTGGCAGAGCTCCGAGCGCCCGGCGCCGATCAGCCCGTAGACGCCGAGGATCTCGCCCTGTTTCAGGTCGAAGGAGATGTCGCGGAACTCGGTGTCGTGGCAGTAGCCCTCGACCGAAAGAACCGTACCGCCTATCTTCGCGGCGACCTTGGGGAAGACGTCGTGCACGTCGCGGCCGACCATCAGCCGCACGATCTCGTCCTGCGGCGTGGTTTTCAGCGCGCCGGAACCGACCATCTTGCCGTCGCGGAAGACCGCATAGTTCTCGGCGATTTCATAAAGCTCGTCGAACTTGTGGCTGATGAACAGAATTGCCTTGCCCTGGCGCTTGAGGCCCTCGACGATGCGGAACAGGTCGTCGATCTCCTTGCGCGACAGCGCGGCGGTCGGCTCGTCCATGATGACGATGCGGGCCTCAACCGAGAGTGCGCGGGCAATCGCGACCAGATGGCGCTGGGCGATCGACAGGTCCTTGAGGCGAATGGTCGGGTCGATATTGCTTTCGAGTTCCGCCAGCAGCTGGCGGGCGCGCTGGTTGATGGTCTTCCAGTCGATCAGGCCGAAACGGGTGCGCGGCGCATGGCCGAGAAAGATGTTCTCGCCGACGGTCAGTTCGTCGAACAGCACGGTTTCCTGGTGAATCGCGGTGACGCCCGCGTCGATCGCATCTTGCGCATTGGCAAAGGCGATCGGCTTGCCGTCGATCAGGATCTCGCCCTCGTTCGGGCGGTAAATGCCGGTCAGGATCTTGACGAGCGTCGACTTGCCGGCGCCGTTTTCCCCGATCAGCGCCGTCACCTTGCCGGGATAGAGCGCGATGTTCACCCCATCGAGCGCCTTCACCCCCGGAAAAATCTGCGAAATGCCACGCATTTCGAGAATCGGCGTGTCTGTCCGCAAGGAGGCAGGCTGCAGTGTTTGGGTTTGAACGATCATCATCCGGCTTTGCTTCAAAAACCCCTCCCCACCCTCCCCACAAGGGGGAGGGCTTAACCTGGCTGCAGCGTGGAAACCCAATTCGGGCGACACGGATGCGGCAAGGTTTCTCCCCCCTTGTGGGGGAGATGGCCGGCAGGCCAGAGGGGGACTTGGTTTACTCAATCAGCGAGTTTCAGCAGATCAGAAGATCTTCGAGAACTCGTCGATGTTCGACGAATTGTAGACGAACGGATCGGCCATGGCGGCTTCGCCGTTGTCGCCGACCTTGATCTTGCCCATGCGGCCGGCTTCGATTTCGGCGCCCGGCGCGCCATCCGTGTCGCCCTTGACCAGGTGATAGGCGATCTGGGTGGCCGAGTAGCCGAGGTCGATCGGGTTCCAGATGGCGAATTCCTTGGTCGCGCCGGACTTGATGGCGCCGGCCATTTCCGACGGCAGGCCGAGACCCGTCACGTAGACTTCGCCGATCTTGCCGGCATCCTTGACGGCCTGCGAGGCGGCGAGAACGCCGACGGTCGTCGGAGCGACGATGACCTTGACGTTCGGCGAGGACGACAGGAGGCCATTGGCTTCGCGATAGCTCTTGTCGGCCAGGTCGTCACCATAGACGGTCGTGGCGAGGTTGAGGCCCGGAAAATCCTTGAGCTGCTTCTTCATTTCCTCGATCCAGATGTTCTGGTTGGTCGAGGTGGTGGTGGCCGACAGAATGGCGAAGTCGCCCTTGCCGCCTTCGAGGTGGTTGGCGGCGAGCTGCAGGCACATCTTGCCGATCAGTTCGTTGGACGACGGGTTGAGGTGCATGATGCGGCCTTCGGCGGCAACACCCGAATCCCACGAGATGACCTTGATGCCGCGCTGGGCAGCCTTCTTGAGCGCCGGAACGACGGCGTCCGGATCGTTCGCCGAGATCGCGATGGCATCGACGCCCTGGGCGATCAGCGAGTTGATGACTTCGATCTGGCCTTCGGCCGTGGTCGTCGTCGGGCCGGTATAGATGATCTCGACGCCGCCGAGTTCCTTGGCGGCTTCCTCGGCGCCCTTGTTGGCGGCTTCGAAGAAGCCGTTGCCGAGCGACTTGACGACGAGTGCGATCTTCATGTCGGCCGCGCTGGCACCGGATGCCATTGCCATGGCGACAAGGGCAACACCGGCGAGCAGTGTCTTGGACAGTTTCATTTGGTCTTCCTCCCAGGTTGATAGACTGCTTTGAACTCCCCACGCGGCCGGATCACATCATGCGACCGACGTGGTATCCTCCTTCTCGGCCGAAGCCATCGGCTTGACCGTTATGAGCTTCACACCGGCATCGGTGACCATTGCGGCCGCCTCGTCGGGAATCTTGTCGTCGGTGATGATCGTCGAGACCTTGTCGAGCGAACACAGGATCAGGCTCGAGCGCTTCGAGAACTTGCTGGAATCGACCATGATGATCAGTTCCTCGGCCTGGCGCACCAGTTTCTGCTCGCTCTGGATGACCAGCGCGTCGGACTCCATCACGCCATGCGCATTGATGCCCTGCGCGCCGATGAAGATGCGCCGCGCATAGAAATTGCGGATTGCGTCATTGTCGAAGGGCGACAGGATCAGGCTCTGGTCGCGGTAGATCGCACCGCCCGGCACCGAAACCGTGCACTTCGAATGCTTGACCAGATGCTCAGCGATGGCGAACGAGTTGGTCATCACCTGCAGGCGGCGCGCCGACATGAAATGCACCATCTGGAAGGTCGTCGTGCCCCCGTTGATGATGATCGAATCGCCTTCCTCGCAGAGATCGACGGCGGCGCGCGCAATTGCGCGTTTCTTGTCGATATTGACCGATTCCGAAACGCGGAACGGTCGTGCGGCAAGATTTCCGAGCTGCGGCGGATGCACTGCCTCAGCGCCGCCACGGACCCGGCGGAGCTTTCCCTGCACGTGAAGCGCGGCGATGTCGCGGCGGATCGTGGCTTCGGAAGCCTCGGTCAGCTCGGCGATGTCCTGCACGGTGATGACCGGCTTTTCCTGGATCGCGCTTAATATGATGCGATGACGTTCGCGTTCGTGCATGGGCTCCTCCTGAGCGTGATTTATGCGGATTGCTTCTATGCTGTCAATCACAAACGATCAAAAAAGATAATGTTGCGTCGCACAATGAATGTTTATGAGCGAAATTGATTGACAAGCATTCGACGGATGCGCGATACCGTGCATCAGAAGGAGATGGGTCCCCGGTCGGGTTACCCATGAATCGACACGCACAGGGAGGAAGCAATGACGGGCCAAACCCGCCTTCTCGAAAACCGTTGGGACGACGCCTACGCCGCAAAGCTCGACGAGCCCGGCAAGCTGCTTTACCGCTCCAACCTCTTGGGCGCCGACAAGCGCATCACCAATTACGGTGGCGGCAACACCTCTGCAAAGGTCATGGAAACCGACCCGCTGACCGGCGAAAAGGTCCGCGTCATGTGGGTCAAGGGCTCCGGCGGCGACGTCGGCACCATCAAGCTCGACGGTTTCGCCACCCTCTATATGGAAAAGCTGGAAGCGCTGAAGACGCTCTACAAGGGCGTCGAAGACGAGGACCGCATGGTCGGCTTCCTGCCCCACTGCACCTTCAACCTGAACCCGCGCGCTGCCTCGATCGACACGCCCCTGCACGGCTTCGTGCCGTTTAGCCACGTCGACCACATGCACCCGGACGCGATCATCGCAATCGCCGCTTCGAAGAACTCGAAGGAACTGACGCAGAAGATCTTCGGTGACGACATCGGCTGGCTGCCCTGGCGCCGCCCCGGCTTCCAGCTCGGCCTCGACCTCGAAGCCTTCGTCAAGGCGAACCCGACCGCCAAGGGCGTCGTGCTCGAAAGCCACGGCCTTTTCACCTGGGCGAACGACGCCAAGGAATGCTACCTGCTGACGCTCGAGATCATCAACAAGGCAATCGAGTGGTTCGCCAGGGAAACCGAAGGCAGGACAATCTTCGGCGGCACCGTCGCCAAGAGCCTGCCGGAAGCCGATCGCCGCGCGATCGCCGCGAAGCTGATGCCGGGAATCCGCGGCCGCATCGGCAAGGTCGAACGCAAGCTCGGTCATTTCGACGACCAGGCCGCCGTGCTTGAATTCGTCAATTCGAAGGACCTGAAACCTCTGGGCAACCTCGGCACCTCCTGCCCCGACCACTTCCTGCGCACCAAGATCCGCCCGCTGATCGTCGATTTCGACCCGGCCAATCCCGATGTCGACGCCGTTATCGCCGGCCTCGACAAGGCGCTCGAAGACTACCGCGCCGACTACACGCGCTATTACGAGACCTGCAAGCACGCCAATTCGCCTGCAATGCGCGATCCGAACCCGGTCATCTTCCTGGTTCCGGGCGTCGGCATGCTGTCCTTCGCCAAGGACAAGGCGACCGCCCGCATCGCCGGCGAATTCTACGTCAATGCCATCAACGTCATGAAGGGCGCCTCGACGGTCTCCGAATATCAGGGACTGCCCGAACAGGAGGCCTTCGACATCGAATACTGGCTGCTTGAGGAAGCCAAGCTCCAGCGCATGCCGAAGCCGAAGTCGCTGGCCGGCCGCGTGGCCTTCGTCACCGGCGGCGCCGGCGGCATCGGCCGGGCAACGGTCGAGCGGCTGATGTCGGAAGGCGCCTGCGTGGTGCTCGCCGACATCGACGCCAATGCGCTCGCGGACACGATGGCCGATTTCACCAAGCGTTATGGCGGCGACAGCGTTCGCTCCGTCACGCTCGACGTGACGAAGGAAGAAGCCGTCACCTCCACCTTCGCGGAAGCCTGCGTCGAATTCGGCGGCGTCGACATTCTCGTTTCCAACGCCGGCATCGCGTCCTCCGCTCCGGTCGAGGGCACCACGCTTGCCATGTGGAACAAGAACATCGACATCTTGGCGACGGGCTACTTCCTCGTCTCCCGCGAAGCCTTCCGCCTGTTCCGCCGTCAGGCGATCGGCGGCAACATCGTCTTCGTCGCGTCGAAGAACGGCCTCGCCTCCTCGCCGAACGCGTCCGCCTATTGCACCGCCAAGGCCGCCGAGATCCATCTCGCCCGCTGCCTGGCGCTGGAAGGCGCCGACGCCGGCATCCGAGTCAACACGGTCAATCCCGATGCCGTGCTGCGCGGCTCGAAGATCTGGAACGGCGAATGGCGCGAACAGCGGGCGGCATCCTCGAAGATCGAGGTCACTGATCTGGAGGAACACTACCGCAAGCGCTCCATGCTGAAGCGCAATGTCTTCCCGGAAGACATTGCGGAAGCGATCTACTTCCTCGCTTCCGATCTCTCGGCCAAGTCGACCGGCAACATCATCAATGTCGACGCCGGCAACGCCCAGAGCTTCACGCGCTGAGCAAGCTTTAGCATCCCCTCTGCCCTGCCGGGCATCTCCCCCACAAGGGGGGAGAAGAACAGGAGTTGACCGAGCGTAACCGCGATGACTTTGCTTGGCGCAAAAGGCATCGGCAAACGCGAGTTAGGTCTCCCCCTCGTGGGGGAGATGTCATGAAGTGACAGAGGGGGAATACCTTTGGGAGGAAAACCATGACCGATCAGATAATCGCCGCCGAGATCATCGCGGCCGAAAACGAAAAGCGCGCGGCCGCGCTGAAGTCCGACTATACAGCCCTTGGCGAAAAGCTCGCCCGCACCGGCATCGACATCGACGCCGTCACGAGCAAGGTCGCCGAGTTCTTCGTCGCCGTTCCCTCCTGGGGTGTCGGCACCGGCGGCACCCGTTTCGCCCGCTTCCCCGGCCTCGGCGAACCGCGCCATATCTTCGACAAGCTGGAAGACTGCTCGGTCATCAACGAGCTGACCCGCGCCACGCCGACGGTGTCGCTGCATATCCCGTGGGACAAGGCCGATCCGAAGGCGCTGAAGGCAAAGGGCGACGCGCTGGGCTTAGGCTTCGACGCCATGAACTCCAACACCTTCTCCGACGCGCCGGATCAGGCCCATTCCTACAAGTATGGCTCGCTCAGCCACGTCGACGCGGCAACCCGCGCCCAGGCCGTCGAGCACAACATCGAATGCATCGAACTTGGCAATGCGATCGGCTCGAAGGCGCTGACCG
>DATGWU010000748.1:0-3771 GCA_035299345.1 Rhizobium sp. | reverse complement strand
TCCGCTGCAGGTCACGCTCGCTCATCGCAATCAGTCCCATCCGCAATCTCCCAGGTCCGTTCAGAGCCGGGGAGTGTGACATTCCAACTTTGCAGAAACAGGACACTTTAACTTTGCGGCTACATCCAAAGATCGCATAAGGTAGATTATGGAACTGAATAATATGCCATTTAGGCGCTAAAGGCTTGGAATCACGTCGGTGTCGAGACCTTCATCAGCACCAGTCCTGCGATGATGAGCCCCGCCGCGGCGACGCGCATCGTATTGGCGGGCTCGCCCAGAACCATGATGCCGACCAAAAATGCGCCGAGCGCGCCGATGCCGGTCCAGATCGTGTAAGCCGTGCCGAGCGGCAGGCTGCGCATCGAGACCGACAGCAGGATCACGCTCGCGATCATCGCCACCGCCGTGATCGCCGTCGGGACGAACCGTGTGAAGCCCGCCGATTGCTTCATGAAGAAGGCCCAGACGACTTCGAGGATGCCGGCGACGACGAGTATGATCCAGGCCATTCGAATCTCCTCCGGCGGATCGATCAGCCATGCCGATCCAGCGCTTCGTAAAATGTCGAATATTCAAAGGTATGCGTGAAAAACCTCACGCAACATAAAAAGAAGGCATCACACCGCGTCCGCAGCGATCTCCACCTCGAAAACCATCTGGTCGTAGCCCGGTTCGACATGCGGCGGCGTTTCGCCCATCACCGTCTCGTAGTCGAGCGGAACGTGCATATGCGTGAGAATCGAACGCTTCGGCTTGAGCCGCTCGATCCAGCCGAGCGCCTGCTCGAGCGAAAGATGGCTCGGATGGTGACGGTATTGCAGCGCGTCGATCACGAGCACGTCGAGCCCTTCGAGTTTCGCGACGGTCTCCTCGGGAAAGTCGCTGACATCGCAGCAATAGGCAATGTCGCCGATCCTGAGACCCAGCGACGCTATATCGCCGTGTTGCTGTCTGAGCGGCCGGAAACGGATCGTTCCGCCCTTGCCGGTAATCTCGACCGGCCTTTCGAGATCTTCGATAAGCCGCGGCTCGACGATCGGCGGATAATTGCTGCCGACCGGCGTTTCGAGGCAGTAGCCGAAACCCTGGCGGATGCGCGCCATCGTTTCCGGGTCGGCATAGATCGGGATACGCTGGCTGCGGTCGATGAAGTAGCCGCGCAGGTCGTCGATGCCGTGCAGGTGGTCGGCATGACCGTGGGTGTAGATGACTCCGTCGATATGCTGCACGCCGGCGGCGATCATCTGCGCGCGGAAATCCGGCCCAGTATCGACGACCGCCGTCGTCATCCCGCCGTCAGGTCCGATCTGCTGCACCATGAAGGCCGCACGGGTCCGCCGGTTGCGCGGGTTCGCCGGGTCGCAAGCCCCCCAGTCTCCGTTGATCCGCGGAACGCCCGGAGAGGACGCGCAGCCGAGGATGGTGAAACGCCGGCGGAACGTCATCTTGTCAGAGCCCCGGCATCTTCGAGAAGACGCTAAGCGCATTCTCGGTGGTGATGCGGGCGATTTCCTCGAAGCTCACGCCCTTCGTCTCTGCGAGCACCTCGGCCGTATTGACCACGTAGGACGGCTCGTTGCGCTTTCCCCGCCAGGGTTTTGGCGCGAGATACGGCGCATCGGTCTCGACGAGCAGCCGGTCGAGCGGCACATCCCTCGCGATGTCGCGCAGTTCCGTCGATTTCGGGAAGGTCAGGATGCCGGAGAACGAGACGTAGCCGCCGAGTTCGACGCCGGTCCGCGCCAGCGCCTCGCCGGAGGAAAAGCAATGGAGGATGAAGGGGAAGGCCCCCTTCCCCGTTTCCTGCGTCAGGATCGCCGCCATGTCGTCATCGGCGCTGCGGCTGTGGATGACGAGCGGCAGTTGCGTGCGCCGCGCCGCCTCGATGTGGCGCAGGAAGCCGGTCTTCTGGTCTTCCGGCGTCTGCGTGTCGTAGAAATAGTCGAGCCCGCATTCGCCGATCGCGACCACCTTCGGATGCTCCGCGAGCCGCACGAGGTCGTCGGCCGTCACGTCGAGCTCCTCGTTGGCATTGTTCGGATGCGTGCCGACCGAACAGAAGACCGACGGATGGCGCTCGGTGATCGCAAGCAGCGTGTCGAGCTTGCTGACCCTGGTCGAGATCGTCACCATCCGCCCGACGCCCGCGGCATGGGCGCGCGCGACGAGCGCGTCGCGCTCCTCATCGAAATCGGGGAAATCGAGATGGCAGTGGGTGTCGATCAGCATTTCGTCAGGCCTTCGCTGTCTCTTCCGGAGCGACATAACGCGGGAAGACCGGCTTCGGCGCCTCGAGCGGCGTACCGGCGACGAGCCGGCCGGCCGCGCCGAGACGCGAAAAGTCGCGCGCATCCTGCGGAACGGCGACGAGATCGAGCAGCTTTGCCGCCGAGTCCGGCACGATCGGCTGCAGGAGGATCGCGATCTGCCGGACGACTTCCGCCGTCACGTAGAGCACGGTCGCCATGCGCGCGGGATCGGTTTTCTTCAGCGCCCAGGGCTCCTGACCGGCGAAATAGCGGTCGGCCTCGGAGACCACCGCAATGATCGCCGTGACCGCCTTGTGGATCGCCTGGCGGCTCATCTCCTCGCGGCAGATGTCGATCAGTCCGTCGGCCGAGGCGAGCATCTCCCTGTCCGCATCGGTGAGTTCGCCGCAGTCCGGGATCTTGCCGTCGCAGTTCTTGACGATCATCGACAGTGAGCGGCTCGCGAGATTGCCGATGCCGTTCGCGAGATCCGCGTTGATGCGGGTCGCGATCGCCTCCTCAGAATAGCTGCCGTCATGCCCGAAGGAGACTTCGCGCAGGAAGAAGTAGCGCACCTGGTCGAGGCCGAAATGGTTCACGAGGTTGACCGGATCAACGACGTTGCCGAGCGACTTCGACATCTTCTCGCCCTTGTTGAGCAGGAAGCCATGGGCATAGACCCGCTTCGGCAGCGGCAGCTTGGCCGACATCAGGAAGGCCGGCCAGTAGACGGCGTGGAAACGGATGATGTCCTTGCCGATGACGTGGATGTCGGCCGGCCAGTATTTCGCCCGCGGCCCGTTCTGGTCTTCGACATAGCCGGTCGCGGTGATGTAGTTGGTGAGCGCGTCGACCCACACATACATCACATGCTTCGGATCGTCCGGCACCTTGATGCCCCAGTCGAAGGTCGTCCGCGAGATCGAGAGATCCTTGAGGCCCGATTTCACGAAGGAGATCACCTCGTTGCGGCGCTCGGCCGGGCCGATGAAGTCCGGGTTTTCCTCGTAGTGTTTGAGCAGCGGCTCGGCATAGGCGGAGAGGCGGAAGAAGTAGCTCTCCTCCTCGACCCATTCGACCGGCGTGCCCTGCGGCCCGTAGCGCACGCCGTCGGCGCGCACTTCCGTTTCCTCTTCCTGGTAATAGGCCTCGTCGCGCACCGAGTACCAGCCGGCATAGCTGTCCTTGTAGATGTCGCCGTTCGCCGCCATGCGCCGCCAGACTTCCTGCACCGTCTCGTGATGGCGCTTTTCGGTCGTGCGGATGAAATCGTCGTTCGAGGCGTTGAGCAGCTTGCCCATGGCGCGGAATTCGTTCGAATTGCGCTCCGCAAGCGCTTCGGGCGTGATGCCTTCGGCCCGCGCCGTCTGCTGCATCTTCTGCCCGTGTTCGTCGGTGCCGGTCAGAAAGAACACGTCCCGCCCGTCGAGCCGCTGGAACCGCGCCATCGCATCGGTGGCGATCAGTTCGTAGGCATGGCCGATATGCGGCTTGCCGTTGGGATAGGAAATCGCGGTGG
>DATGWU010000747.1:0-3431 GCA_035299345.1 Rhizobium sp. | reverse complement strand
GCTCTCGCAGTAGTTTCCGGCGCTCAGGCTGCCGACGCTATCGTTGCTGCCGAGCCCGAGCCGATGGAATACGTTCGCGTTTGCGACGCTTTCGGCACCGGCTACTTCTACATCCCCGGCACCGAAACCTGCCTCAAGATCGGTGGCTACGTCCGCGCTCAGCTGGACTGGGAAAATGACCCGAACGTTCCTGCCGGCGTTGACGAATTCTCGATGGACGCCCGTACCCGCGCCTATCTCTCGGTCGAAGCCAAGAACGACTCCGAAATCGGCACCATCGGCTCCTTCATCGCCCTGCGTACCTGGGCTGAAGAAGACTACAATGGTGGCGCCTTCGAAATCGACGAAGCCTACATCACGGCTGGCGGCTTCAAGGTCGGCTACATGTACAACTACTGGGATGCTGGTCTCGCTGGCGAAACCGACGATCTCGGCTCGAACCGCATCAACTCGATCGGCTACGAATACGCTTCCGACGCCTTCAAGGTCGGCGTCTTCGTAGACGAACTCTCCGACAGCTACACGGGCTTCCCGATCGACTACAGCGGCACTGACGGCGTTGGCATCGAAGCCCAGGTTTCGGCCACCTTCGGTCCGGTCACCGGCTACCTGCTCGGTGGTTACGACTTCGCGGCTGAAAACGGCGCTGTCCGCGGCATCCTCGAGGCCGAAGTCGGCCCGGGCACGCTCGGCCTCGCTGCCATCTGGTCGTCCGGCGCGAATGCCTACTACGACGTCTCGGAATGGACCGTTGCCGCTTCGTACGAAGCCAAGCTCACCGACAAGTTGAGCCTGACCCCCGGCTTCCAGTACTGGTGGAACACTGGCCTGATCACGGCGGACGAGTTCTCGAACGACGACGCATGGCGCGCCGGCGTAACCCTCGACTACGCGATTGCCCAGGGTCTGAGCACCAAGGTTTCGGTTCAGTATACCGATGCCGACGGCGTAGACGGCGTTTGGGACGGGTTCTTCCGTCTGGAACGCTCCTTCTGATCGTCAGGCGATCACGTGAAATTGAGGTCCGGCTTTCGAGCCGGACCTTTCCCGGTCGTGGGAGGCGTCGGGACCGAAGATCTTTCCTTTGTTCACAACGATTTCGACATCCGAAATCATATCCGAAAGAGAGAAGGAGGTCTGCAAGAGTCCACAGTCAGCATTGGCATGGAATGACTACCCCGCGCATTTGCATGGTTGTTGAAGATAGGTTTTAGGCATAACTTTATGAGCCCGCGCTTTTGCGGGACGTGGGTTTTGTTGCGTTCTTGAGGGGTTTGCGGGTGAGCAAGGCAGAGACGAAAATATTGGATTTCGATCAGCAGGTCGAACTGCCGTCCTATCTTGTTCATTATCAGTATCGCCTCAATACGCCGATGGAGGTGAAGGAGACCTCGCTGCGGGCCATGTTCGGCAAGTACGGCGATCTCCTCTGGCTCAACGGCAGCCATAAATACAATGTCACCAATTTCATTAGTGAGCTTCACGATCTTCTGGATACTCCGAGCTTTTCCTCCTTCTCCCAGGAAATGCTCGACCAACTGATTGGTAAGTTGCGCAAGCGCGGTAACAGCAATGCCACCATCAACCGCAAGATGGCGGCCTTAAGCAAGCTACTGCGAAAGGCGTACAAGATGGGCGACATACACAGTCTGCCGGAGTTCAAGCGGCAGAAAGAAAAGGCCGGACGTATCCGTTTCCTCGACGGAGAGGAAGAAACTGCGCTGTTCAGCGAGATCCGGTCGCATTCCGAACTCTACTACCGCTTCTGCATTTTCCTCGTCGATACCGGTGCGCGCCTGAGCGAGGGCCTCGACCTGCGCTGGGGCGACATCACCGAAAGCCGAGCGACTTTCTGGGTGACCAAGTCCGGGCGCAGCCGCTCGGTCCCCCTCACCCATCGTGCGGCGAAGGCGATCGCTGCCTCCGACAAGCGCAAGCCGGGACCGTTCAGCGACATCGACCAGCAGCGTTTCCGCATCGCCTGGCACCAGGCGAAGGATGTCATCGGGCTCGGTGACGACAAGGACGTGGTTCCGCACATCCTGCGCCATACCTGTGCGTCGCGCCTCGTGCAGGGCGGCATCGATATCCGCCGCGTCCAGATGTGGCTCGGCCACCAGACCCTGCAGATGACCATGCGCTATGCGCACCTCGCCTCGCATGATCTCGATATGTGCGTGCCGATCCTGGAGCGCGCCGCTTCCGCCAAGTAATCGCTGCGGAGATCCCTTCCGCAGCGTCGTTCCCGCCCGTCCGGGCATCGCCCTTCCCAAATTTGCAGATATCTCAAAAAAAGCCGCGGTGACGTCTCGGACGTCGCCTCCCCTGCCGCAGTGCCCGTGCTGCCGCGTCAATAACCGGCGCGGCGGGCCTCGTCGGGATCGCCCTCGCCGTCGCGATAGCGCGACCGCAGGCTGCGCAGCGCGCCGGAGAATTCCGTGACGTCCGCGCCGACGGCGACATAGCTTGCGCCGAGTTCAAGGTAACGTCGATTGAGCTCCTCGCTGAAAGTCAGGATGCCGGCGGCCTTGCCCGCCTTCAGGATGGTGGCGATCGCATTCTCGATCACCGACTGCACCTCCGGCGCATCCATCCGGCCGAGGAAGCCCATGTCGGCGGCGAGATCGGCCGGGCCGATGAAGACGCCGTCGACGCCGTCGACTGCCGCGATATTTTCGAGATCGGCGATCGCCGCCCTGCTTTCGGCCTGGACGAGAAGGCAGATGCCGTCGGAGGCCGTGTCGGCATAGTCGGGAATGGTGTTGAAGGCGGAGGCGCGGGCGACCGCCGCGCCGACGCCGCGCATGCCATGCGGCGGATAGCGCACGGCCCGCACCAGCTCGCGCGCCTGTTCGGCCGAATCGACCATCGGGATCAGCAGCGTCCGCGCACCGATATCGAGCAATTGCTTGATCATCCATGTCTCGCCGACCGGCGCGCGCACCACCGGCTCGGCAGTCGACGACGAGAGCGCCTGTAGCTGGGCGAGAATGCTGCGGAGGTCGTTCGGCCCGTGCTCGCCGTCGATCACCAGCCAATCGAAACCGGCATGACCGGCGATCTCGGCGGCGAGCGCATCGGCCATGTCGAGCCACAGCCCGATCTGCGGCCGGCCTTCTCGGATTGCCTTCTTGAACAGGTTTTCACGGACAGCCATCGGTTCCTCTCAGGAAAGCAGCGTCTTGAGATCGAAGGCGGGGTCGGAGACCACCGCCTTGTCGGCATTGCGGCCGAGCTCCAGCAGCTTCTTGCCGGTTACATAGGCCTTGGCGTCGTTGATGGCGTCGACGGCGATCAACTGCCTCTCTTTATAATACCAGACGGAGAGGCTCTCCTCGCGGCTGCCGGGCCGCAGCACGGTTTCGTCATAGCCCATGTTGAAGCCTGCGATCTGCAGCTTGACGTCATACTGGTCGGACCAGAACCACGGC
>DATGWU010000746.1:0-1863 GCA_035299345.1 Rhizobium sp. | reverse complement strand
AGAACCAGTATCGTGTCGGTCTGCTGCGCATGGAACGTGCGGTCAAGGAGCGCATGAGCTCGGTCGAAATCGACACTGTCATGCCGCAGGACCTCATCAACGCCAAGCCGGCCGCCGCCGCCGTTCGCGAATTCTTCGGCTCCTCGCAGCTGTCGCAGTTCATGGACCAGGTGAACCCGCTCTCGGAAATCACCCACAAGCGCCGTCTTTCGGCTCTCGGCCCGGGTGGTCTGACCCGTGAGCGCGCCGGCTTCGAAGTCCGCGACGTTCATCCGACGCACTACGGACGTATCTGCCCGATCGAGACGCCGGAAGGCCCGAACATCGGTCTGATCAACTCGCTCGCCACCTTTGCCCGTGTCAACAAGTACGGCTTCATCGAGAGCCCGTACCGCAAGATCGTCGACGGCAAGGTGACCAACGAGGTCGTATACCTGTCGGCCATGGAAGAGGCGAAGTACTACGTCGCCCAGGCGAACTCCGAGATGACCGCCGACGGCGCCTTCGTCGAAGAGTTCGTCGTCTGCCGTCACGCCGGCGAAGTCATGCTTTCGCCGCGCGACACCATCAACCTGATGGACGTCTCGCCGAAGCAGCTCGTCTCGGTCGCGGCCGCGCTCATCCCGTTCCTGGAAAACGACGACGCCAACCGCGCGCTCATGGGCTCGAACATGCAGCGTCAGGCCGTGCCGCTCCTGCGTGCGGAAGCGCCGTTCGTCGGCACCGGCATGGAGCCGATCGTCGCTCGTGACTCCGGTGCTGCGATCGCGGCCCGCCGCGGCGGCGTGGTCGACCAGGTGGATGCGACCCGTATCGTTATCCGCGCCACGGAAGACCTCGATCCGTCGAAGTCGGGCGTCGACATCTATCGCCTGATGAAGTTCCAGCGTTCGAACCAGAACACCTGCGTCAACCAGCGTCCGCTGGTCACCGTCGGTGACGTGCTCAACAAGGGTGACATCATCGCGGACGGTCCGTCGACCGATCTCGGCGACCTGGCGCTCGGCCGCAACGCGCTCGTCGCGTTCATGCCCTGGAACGGCTACAACTATGAGGACTCGATCCTCATGTCCGAGCGCATCGTGAGCGAAGACGTCTTCACCTCGATCCACATCGAGGAGTTCGAGGTCATGGCCCGCGACACGAAGCTGGGTCCGGAAGAAATCACCCGCGATATTCCGAACGTTTCGGAAGAAGCGCTGCGCAACCTCGACGAAGCCGGTATCGTCTATATCGGTGCAGAGGTTCAGCCGGGTGACATCCTGGTCGGCAAGATCACGCCGAAGGGCGAAAGCCCGATGACGCCGGAAGAAAAGCTTCTGCGCGCCATCTTCGGTGAAAAGGCTTCCGACGTCCGCGACACCTCCATGCGCATGCCTCCGGGCACGTTCGGCACCGTCGTCGAAGTTCGCGTCTTCAACCGCCATGGCGTGGAGAAGGACGAACGCGCGATGGCGATCGAGCGCGAGGAAATCGAGCGTCTCGCGAAGGACCGCGACGATGAACAGGCGATCCTCGACCGCAACGTCTACGGTCGTCTGCTCGACATGCTGCGTGGCCAGGCGTCCATCGCCGGTCCGAAGGGCTTCAAGAAGGGCGTCGAGCTCTCCAACGCCGTCGTCTCGGAGTACCCGCGTTCGCAGTGGTGGATGTTCGCCGTCGAGAACGAGAAGGTCCAGAGCGAGGTCGAAGCGCTGCGTGCCCAGTACGACGAATCCAAGTCGCGCCTCGAACAGCGCTTCATGGACAAGGTCGAAAAGGTCCAGCGCGGCGATGAAATGCCCCCGGGCGTGATGAAGATGGTCAAGGTCTTCGTCGCTGTGAAGCGCAAGATCCAGCCCGGCGACAAGATGGCCGGCCGTC
>DATGWU010000745.1:0-4812 GCA_035299345.1 Rhizobium sp. | reverse complement strand
CGGTGTTCGCCGCCATCGCCGCATCCGGGAGCGACCCGGCAAGCTGGCTCTTCAGCACATCGAGGGTGCGTCCGGCCTTGCGTTCCGCTTCGGTCTCGCCGATGCAGACGATCGCGACGAGTTCGGCCGCATGGGCGGCTTCCGCCTTCGCCCGGACGAGATCGTCGGTTTCGGCGTGGTCGGTGCGGCGCTCCGAGTGGCCGACGATGACGTAGGTGCCGAAACAATCCGCGATCATCTCCGCCGAGATGTCACCGGTATGAGCGCCCGAGACGTTCTGGTGGCAGTCCTGCGCGCCGATCGCGAGCGGGCTGTCGTCGCAGAGGGCGGTCGCGACATAGAGCAACGTCGCCGGCGGGCAGATCAGGCTTTCGACCTTCTCCGACAGGGGCGATTTCACGCCTTCCGCAATCGCCTTGATCTGGTCGAGCGAGGCACGCGTGCCGTTCATTTTCCAGTTTCCGGCGACAAGCGGACGAACATTCGGTGTCATGGCAAACTCCTACCCCTCTCTAACGTCCCTGCCCGACTAGCAAATGCCGCCGTGAAAGGAAAGCGGGAACGCCCGTTTTGCCGGGACAAAGCAGGCTGACCTTTCGACGCATGGCCCAAACGGCGGCCCGTGCCGGCACTCTCAGCGGGCGAGTATCCAGTTGAGAATTTCCCGCCAGTCGCTCATCCGCACGGGGGTACCGTGGGAGCCGGTTTGAAAGAGCGTGAAGCGGGTCGGATATCTTTCGCCGTGCAGGCGCCGGTAGAGCGCGAGCTGGTCGTCAGCCGCATAGACGCTGTCGCGGCTGCCATGGGTGAAGAACAGCGGCAGCTTGTGCTTATAGGCGGCGCTGCCGATGAAGGCCGGGTCCGTCGCGCCGCCGAGGATCGCCATGCCTGCGAGCTTCTCGACGGTTGCCGCATCGCGCGCGATCCCCCAGCAAATGAAGCTGCCCATGGAGGCGCAGGCGAGCACGACAGGCTTTCCGGAGGACTGTGCGGCGCTGAAGCGGATCAGATCGGCGATCGCGGCAACGCCATCGCTGTCGAAGGAAGGAACGCTCGGCGAATAGTAATTGCTGCCATTCTCGACCGCGAGGTTTTTCAGCCGGTTGAAGTTGCCGCCGAAGGTGAAGTCGTTCGCGCCCAGCCTGCGGTCACCGCCGCGTCCGTGGATGAAGATCACGGTGAAGCGGCTGCCTTCCGCGGCACCGGTCCGTGTGACTGCGAGCTTCCGGGTGCCCAGATCGAGGGTCTCGTCGACCTGCTGGCGCCGCACTCCGAGCGACACATAGGCGGACTTCACCCGCCGTTCGGGGATCTGGTCGCGACCGTTGATGTCGCGCATCTCCTGATAGTCGACGACCTTGAAGTCGCCGCCGTCGCCCGTCTCGATCACCGTTTGGCTCGAAAAGAGTTCGTCCTTGAAGGGCTGGAGCGCTTCGGAAGCGGCGTTCGTCGCGCCCACAAGGAACAGCGATGCGCCGAAAGCGAGAGCGAGGCGGAAATGAGCTGTGGACATCTCGACGACCATCGCCTCCTTGCCGGAACGCGCCTTGCCATTGTCGGCCGGCGACCGCAAAGCTTGCCTGAACGAACGCGGCGCCGGTCCGGCCAAGTCGCGCCTGCGCCGCTTTTCTGGCACAATTCGGGTGATTCGCAAGGGCAATCAGGCGCGGACGCCACGCTGGCCCCGCCCAATGAAATAGATTATTGAACGACGCCATGGACGACAACAGCGATCTCTTTGCCGGCATGCCGCTCGGCCCGAGGCCCGAGCAGACCCCTGCCCCGGCCACCTCATCCGAGCCTTCGAACGAGGCCGCGAAGCCGCGCGCCGCGCCCGCTTCCTCGAACGATACGGAGTACGGCGCTTCGTCGATCCGTGTGCTCGAAGGACTGGAGCCGGTACGGATGCGTCCCGGCATGTATATCGGCGGCACCGACGAAAAGGCGCTTCATCATCTCTTTGCCGAAGTCATCGACAACTCGATGGACGAGGCGGTGGCCGGGCATGCCGACTTCATCGACGTGCATCTCGACGCCGAGGGCTTCCTGACCGTCACCGACAACGGCCGCGGCATTCCCGTGGAGAACCATCCGCAGGTGCCAGGCAAGTCGACGCTCGAAGTCATCATGACCAAGCTGCATGCCGGCGGCAAGTTCGACGGCAAGGCCTACGAGACCTCCGGCGGTCTCCACGGCGTCGGCGTCTCCGTCGTCAACGCGCTTTCCGATCTGCTGGAGGTCGAGGTCGCGCGCAATCGCAAGCTTTATCGCCAGCGCTTCTCCCGCGGCGTGCCGCTCGGCGGCCTGGAAGAACTCGGCGAGGTCCACAATCGCCGCGGCACGCGGGTGCGCTTCCATCCCGACCCGCAGATCTTCGGCGACAAGGCACGGTTCGAGGCGGCGCGCATCTTCCGCATGGCCCGCTCCAAGGCCTATCTCTTCGGCGGCGTCGAAATCCGCTGGAGTTGCGATCCGAGCCTCGTGCCGGAAGGTGGCGACATTCCGGACAAGGCCGTCTTCCATTTCCCCGGCGGCCTCAAGGACTATCTCGCCGCGACCATCGGCAAGGATTTCACCGTCACCCGCGAGATCTTTTCCGGCAAGACGGAAAAGACCGGTGGCCACGGCGCCATGGAGTGGGCGGTCACCTGGTATGGCGGCGACCCGGCGCTGCATTCCTACTGCAACACGATCCCCACACCGGAAGGCGGCACGCACGAAGCGGGCCTGCGCATCGCGCTCACCAAGGGACTGAAGAACTATGCCGAGCTGACGCAGAACAAGCGCGCCCAGCAGATCACCACCGACGACGTGATGATCTCGGCCGTCGGCATGCTCTCCGTCTTCATCCGCGAACCGGAATTCGTCGGCCAGACCAAGGACAAGCTCGCGACCGTCGAAGCCCAGCGCATCGTCGAGAATGTGTTGCGCGACCCCTTCGACCACTACCTCGCCGACAATCCCGCCGAGGCGGCGAAGCTGCTCGACTGGGTGATCGAGCGCGCCGAGGAACGGCTGCGGCGACGCAAGGAAAAGGAAGTCAACCGCAAAACGGCCGTGCGCAAGCTGCGGCTGCCCGGCAAGCTCGCCGATTGCGCCCAGAACACGGCGGAGGGCGCCGAACTCTTCATCGTCGAAGG
Organism: Rhizobium sp.; assembly: GCA_035299345.1. GTDB lineage: Bacteria > Pseudomonadota > Alphaproteobacteria > Rhizobiales > Rhizobiaceae > Allorhizobium. Next base: position 1,672 of record DATGWU010000745.1, on the reverse strand, counting down.
CGATTCGGCCGGCGGCTCGGCCAAGCAGGCGCGCAACCGTGCCAACCAGGCGATCCTGCCGTTGCGCGGCAAGATCCTCAACGTCGGCAATGCCAGCCGCGAAAAGCTGATGGCCAACCAGCAGATCGCCGATCTCGTCCAGGCCCTCGGTTGCGGCACCCGCACGAAATACCGCGACGAGGACCTGCGCTACGAACGCATCATCGTCATGACCGATGCGGATGTCGACGGCGCGCACATCGCCTCGCTGCTCATCACCTTCTTCTATCAGGAAATGCCGGAACTCATCCGCGGCAATCACCTCTACCTCGCCGTACCGCCGCTCTATGTCATCCGCCAGGGCGCAAAAACGGTCTATGCGCGCGACGATGGCCATCGGGCGGAACTGATGGAGACGGTCTTCAAGGGCAAGAAGGTCGAAGTCGGCCGCTTCAAAGGTCTGGGTGAGATGATGCCGGCCCAGCTCAAGGAGACGACCATGGACCCCGGCAAGCGGACGCTGCTGCGGGTGGAGATCGACGACGTCGACTTCGAAGGCACCCGCGATGCGGTGGATGCACTCATGGGCTCAAAGCCGGAGGCCCGGTTCCGCTTCATCCAGGAGCGCGCGATCTTCGCCGAAAACCTCGACATCTGACGGCAGGAGCGCGCCGCGAGACCCGTAGCGACCTCTGCGTTCACAGACACGGCGAGAGATGTCATTAGGAAGACGCAAACATCCCTGATATAAGAGCGACAGTCGTCGCCCGGCCACGTTCGCAGAGGACGGCCGGGCGACTCTTTAAATGTATGGGACGCCCGCCCGCATACCGGCGAGCCCACGGTCGTAGCGGCTGCCGCCGACCGGAAAGATCGAGTAGCCTATCGTCGTGAGCATGACCGAAAACAACAAGAAACCGAATGCACCACGCTGGCTCGGACCGGTGGCGCCGAGCCGGACGGCACTCATTCCGCCGATTTCCGCAGCCCGCTGGCTCCTCGTCCTGATCGTGATCGCCGGCATCTATTTCTTCCACGGTTTCGTGGTGCCGGTGCTCGCGGCGCTGGTGATCGCTTTCGCGAGCTGGCCGCTCTACAAGGAGCTCCTGCGCAGGATCGGCGGCAACACCACGATTGGCGCGACGCTCGCCATCCTTTTCATCATCGCCTTCCTGGTGGTTCCGATCGGCATCGCCGTCAGCTACACCATCGGCGAGGTACGCCAGTGGATCGGCTGGGCCCTCGAGGCCAACCGCGCCGGTGCACCGCCGCCGGACTGGATCACGGCACTGCCGGGCGTCGGGCCGTGGCTCGGTGAAAAGTGGCAGGAGCACATCGGTCCTCCGGGTTCGATCGGCGAACTCATCCAGATCGTCAGCGGCGCCAATATAGGCAACATATACCGGGCGCTGATCGCGGCGGGCGACGGAGCCTTCCATTTGCTGCTGACACTGCTCTTCATGCTGATCGCGCTGTTCTTCGTCTACCGCGACGGCTCGAATTTCACCCGCCAGCTCGACCTGCTCGGCGAGCGCATCCTTCCAACGCGCTGGGAACGCATCTCCCGCGTCGTTCCGGCGACCATCAGTTCGACGGTCACCGGCATGACGCTGATCGCGATCGGCGAAGGCATCGTGCTCGGCACAGCCTATTGGCTGGCCGGCGTCCCCTCGCCGGTGACGCTCGGGGTTCT
>DATGWU010000744.1:0-26029 GCA_035299345.1 Rhizobium sp. | reverse complement strand
AGCGGCATGGAAGAGCATGTCGGCCGCCGCATCGCCGCCTTCCTCAAAAAGGAAGCGCGGCGGGATCTGGAGACGCTTGTGGCCGCACATGCCGCTCGTATCGGACGGCCGGTGCGCTCGCTGACGATGAAAGATACGCGCAGCCGTTGGGGTTCGTGTTCGTGGGATGGCAACCTGAGCTTCTCCTGGCGCATCGTCATGGCCCCACCACAGGTCATCGATTATCTTGCGGCTCACGAAGTCGCCCACCTACGGGAGATGAATCATAGTGCCGCCTTCTGGGCTCTGTGCGGTGAGTTGTGCCCCGCGATGGACGAGGCTAAGGCTTGGCTGAAGCGACACGGCTCGCAGTTGCACGCCGTCGACTTTAGCTAGCGCAGGCAAAGGCGGCCGGCTATTGTCGCAATTTGGCTCGACTCTTTTGCGTTTTCGTGCGACTTCGCTGCCATGATGCCGGATATCAAAATCTGCGGATTGAAAACGTCGGAGGCGGTCGACCGCGCGGTTGAACGCGGCGCGACGCATGTCGGCTTCATTTTCTTCGAAAAGAGTCCACGAAATATCGAGCCGGACATAGCCGGCGCGTTGGCGGATCGTGTGCGTGGAAGCGCCAAGATCGTCGCTGTGACGGTGGATGCCGATACCGACGAGCTCGATGAAATTGTGGATCTGCTGAAGCCAGATATCCTTCAGCTGCACGGGAAAGAAAGCCCGGAACGTCTTCTCATGTTGAAGGCGCTCTACGGGCTGCCCGTCATCAAGGCATTTTCGATCCGGGAACCCGAAGATCTGAAAAGGATCGAACCGTATATCGGCATAGCCGATCGCTTTCTCTTCGATGCGAAACCGCCAAGCGACTCGGAATTGCCTGGAGGAAACGGCATTCCTTTCGACTGGCGCGTGCTGCGCACGCTTGACGGCGGCATCGATTACATGCTTTCCGGCGGCCTCAACAAGGACAATATTGCGGCGGCCCTACGCGAGACGGGCGCTCGCGGTATCGATGTCTCTTCCGGCGTTGAGAGCGCGCCTGGCGTGAAGGATGTCGCCATGATCGACGAGTTTTTTGCGGCAGTGAAACGCGCCTCCGCGCTCGAGCCGGTTTCAGGGAGCACGAAGTGAACCAGACAGTATCACCGAATTCCTATCGCGAAGGTCCGGACGAGGACGGACGTTTCGGGATTTACGGCGGCCGCTTTGTGGCCGAGACGCTGATGCCGCTGATCCTGGATCTGCAAGCCGAGTGGGAAAAGGCAAAAACCGATTCTGAGTTTCAGGCCGAACTGGCCGGGCTTGGCGCCCACTATATCGGACGGCCGAGCCCGCTTTATTTCGCGGAACGGCTGACCGAGCACCTTGGCGGTGCCAAGATCTACTTCAAGCGCGAGGAACTCAATCATACCGGCTCGCACAAGATCAACAACTGCATCGGCCAGATCCTCCTTGCCAAACGCATGGGCAAGAAGCGCATCATCGCCGAAACCGGCGCCGGCCAACATGGCGTCGCCTCGGCGACCGTCGCCGCGCGGTTCGGCTTCCCCTGCGTAGTCTACATGGGCGCGACTGACGTTGAACGCCAGGCGCCGAATGTCTTCCGCATGAAGCTGCTCGGCGCCGAAGTGAAGCCGGTGACCTCGGGGCATGGCACGCTCAAGGACGCGATGAACGAAGCGCTCAGGGACTGGGTCACGAACGTCGAGGACACCTATTACTTGATCGGCACCGCTGCGGGTCCGCATCCCTATCCGGAGATGGTTCGGGACTTCCAGTCCGTGATCGGCAAGGAAGCGCGCGAGCAAATTCTGGAAGCAGAGGGCAAGCTTCCCGATCTCGTCATAGCTGCCGTCGGCGGTGGGTCGAACGCGATCGGGATCTTCCATCCGTTCCTGGACGATCCAGACGTCAAGATCGTCGGAGTCGAGGCGGGTGGAAAAGGGCTTTCCGGTGACGAACACTGTGCGTCGATCACCGCGGGTTCCCCTGGCGTCCTGCACGGCAACCGGACTTATCTTCTCCAGGATGCCGACGGCCAGATCAAGGAAGGGCACTCCATTTCCGCGGGTCTCGACTATCCGGGCATCGGGCCGGAACACGCCTGGCTCAACGACACCGGTCGCGCCGAGTATGTTCCGATCATGGATGGAGAGGCACTCGAAGCCTTCCAGCTGCTAACGAAGCTCGAGGGGATCATTCCGGCTCTTGAGCCGTCGCACGCCGTTGCAGAGGTCATCAAGCGGGCGCCGAAGATGCGCAAGGATCAGGTGATCCTGCTCAACCTCTCCGGTCGCGGAGACAAGGATATCTTCACCGTCGGCAAGATCCTCGGCATGGAGCTCTGAAATGACCGCACGCATGGAAAAGAAGTTTGCCGAACTGAAGGCGGAAGGCCGGCCGGCACTGATCTCCTACTTCATGGGCGGAGATCCCGACTTTGAAACGTCGCTCGCCATCATGAAGGCATTGCCCGAGGCCGGTGCAGACGTGATCGAGCTCGGCATGCCGTTCTCTGATCCGATGGCGGACGGTCCGGCGATCCAGATGGCAGGCCAGCGTGCACTGAAATCCGGACAGACGCTAAAGAAGACGCTTCAATTGGCGAGCGAATTCCGGAAGGGGAACCAGCACACGCCGATCGTCATGATGGGCTACTACAACCCGATCTATGTTTTCGGAGTGGAGAAGTTCCTGGACGCGGCGCTCGAAGCAGGAATTGATGGCCTGATTGTCGTCGATTTGCCCCCGGAAATGGATGACGAGCTTTGCATTCCGGCGCGCCGGAAAGATATCAACTTCATCCGCCTGGCGACGCCGACGACGGACGATCGACGTCTTCCGACCGTACTGAAGAACACCTCGGGCTTCGTGTACTATGTTTCAATGACGGGGATCACCGGCTCCGCCTTGCCGGACCCGTCAAAGGTGGCTGCGGCCGTCAATCGCATCAAGGCGCACACCGATTTGCCGATCTGTGTTGGTTTCGGTGTCAAGACGGCCGAACACGCGCGCCTGATCGGCGCCAACGCCGACGTTGTTGTGGTCGGCACCGCGATCGTGAATCAGGTTGCACTGAGCCTCAACAAGGACGGAACGGCGAGCGCTGATACGGTGCAGGCCGTCGCGACCCTGGTGCAGGGTCTGGCGACTGGTGTCCGAGCCGCCCGGCTTGCCGCCGCAGAATAGCACCCCATTTCGGTGACATCAGTCAGGAGTTTAGTGACGTGAACTGGATTACCAACTACGTGCGGCCGCGCATCAATTCCATGCTCGGTCGCCGTGAGGTTCCGGAAAACCTCTGGATCAAATGCCCTGAAACCGGCGAGATGGTCTTTCACAAGGACCTCGAAGAGAACAAGTGGGTGATCCCGTCCTCGGGCTATCACATGAAGATGCCGGCGAAAGCCCGACTTCTGGATCTCTTTGACAACGAAACTTATGAAGCTCTGCCGCAGCCGAAGGTCGCGCAGGATCCGCTGAAGTTTCGCGACTCCAAGAAATATACGGATCGCCTGAAGGACAGCCGTCTGAAGACGGAGCAGGAAGACACGATCCTGGCCGGCCTCGGGACGGTTGAAGGGGTGAAGCTCGTCGCGGTGGTCCACGAATTCAATTTCATGGGCGGTTCGCTCGGCATCGCCGCCGGTGAAGCCATCGTAAAGGCATTCGAGCGAGCCATCGCCGAGAAGTGCCCGCTCGTCATGTTCCCCGCCTCGGGCGGGGCGCGAATGCAGGAGGGCATCCTCTCGCTGATGCAGCTTCCGCGAACGACTGTTGCGGTAGAAATGCTGAAGGAAGCCGGTCTTCCCTATATCGTCGTTCTGACCAATCCCACGACCGGTGGCGTGACGGCGTCCTACGCGATGCTGGGCGACCTCCACATCGCCGAGCCCGGTGCCGAGATCTGCTTTGCTGGCAAGCGCGTGATCGAGCAGACGATTCGCGAGAAGCTCCCGGAAGGCTTCCAGACCTCGGAGTACCTGCTCGAGCACGGCATGGTCGACATGGTCGCCAAGAGGCATGATATCCCGGCCCTTCTTGCCCGGCTGCTCCGTATTATGATGAGACAGCCGGCTGCGGCCTGACGCTCCGCCTCGGAGAGAAAGAAGCGCAGCACACCTAGAACTCTCTCCGGGACGTCCGGAGTGCGGAATCCGTTATGAACAAGCCTGCATTCAGTGAGGCGGAGCACGAGATCGACAAGCTCATGGGCTTGCATCCCAAGGGCTTTGATCTCTCTCTCAGCCGCATCCATCGTCTGCTCGAAGCGCTCGGTAATCCGCATTTGCGGATGCCGCCGGTGATCCATGTCGCCGGCACCAACGGTAAGGGCTCGGTCACGGCGTTCTGCCGCTCGATCCTCGAGGCCGGTGGGCTTGGCGTCCATGTTCACACCTCACCGCATCTCGTCCGTTGGCATGAACGCTATCGCATCGGTCGGAAAGGCGGCAGAGGAGAGTTGGTTGATGACGCGGTGTTCGCGGATGCGCTTCGTCGGGTCGCGGAAGCCAATGGCGGACAGGCGATCACTGTTTTCGAGATTTTGACGGCCGTCACGTTCATTCTGTTCTCGGAACATCCGGCGGATGTCGCGATCCTTGAGGTCGGTCTGGGCGGTCGTTTCGATGCGACCAATGTCATCGAACATCCTGCCGTGTCGGTAATCATGCCGATCTCGCTGGATCATCAGTCGTACCTTGGAGATCGTGTTGAACTGATTGCAGCCGAGAAAGCGGGGATTATGAAGCGCGGGCATCCGGTGGTAATCGGACATCAGGAGTACGCCGAAGCTCGCGACGTTCTCGTATCGACAGCCGAGCGAATCGGCTGTCCGGTTTCGATCTACGGGCAGGATTTCCTCGCCTATGAGGAGCAGGGGCGCCTGATCTATCAGGACGAATTCGGTCTCTCCGATCTGCCGTTGCCACGACTGCCCGGGCGTCATCAGTACGCCAATGCAGCGGCAGCGATCCGTGCAGTGAAGGCCGCAGGCTTCGATGTAACGGAGGCCATGGCCGAGAAGGCGATGATATCTGTCGAATGGCCGGGCCGTTTGCAGCGGCTTGTCGCAGGCAAATTGATGGCATACGCCCCGGCCGGGGCCGAGATCTGGGTCGACGGGGGCCATAATCCCGGCGCAGGTGAAGTCATCGCAGAGGCGATGGCGGGCTTCGAGGAGAAGCAGCCGCGCCCGCTTTATCTGATTACAGGAATGATCAACACAAAAGATCCCGTCGGCTATTTCCATGCCTTTGCCGGGCTCGCTCAGGAGGTTTTCACGGTTCCCATCAGAGGAACCGATGCCGCATTGGATCCGGTCGCCCTTGCCCAGGCCGCGTCGGACGCGGGTCTGTCGGCATCGCCAGTGTCGGCGGTCGCGGAAGCGCTGAAGGCTATTCGAGACCGCATGCAGCCGGGCGAATCTGCACCGAGAATCCTGATTGGCGGCTCGCTTTACCTTGTCGGCAACGTACTCGCGGACAATGGAACGCTACCCAAATGAGAAAGCCCGGCCAAGGCCGGGCTTCATTCGTTTTTCAGCCGGAACGGGCTGAAATCAGGCGGCGCTGGAGATCCAGCTCGCCAGCGCTGTCTTGGGCGAGGCGCCGACCTTGATATCGGCTACTTCTCCGCCCTTGAAGATGGCGAGCGTCGGAATAGAGCGGACGCCGAACTTGGCCGCAAGCTCCGGATTCTCGTCGATGTTGATCTTGGCAACCTTTACCTTGCCTGCCATTTCGTTGGAGATCTCTTCCAGGCTCGGCGCAATCATTTTGCACGGGCCGCACCACTCGGCCCAGAAGTCGACGACCACCGGCTGCGCGGATTCGAGGACTTCCGTCTGGAAGTTGGAATTGTCGACTTTTACCGTAGCCATGGGCTGCTCCTTTTCCGGTCGTATTGGAGGGTATCTGATGCCCTCGCGCCTGTTTTTCAAGACATGGTATTTCACGAACTCTTGAGGTCAGCAAGCGTCTGCATCAGCTCGGCGGCAGGTACCGCAATGACTGTGCCGGCTTCGGTGTAAGCCAGCAGACACTCGATTTCCTTATGCGGATAGAGAGGCTTCAGAAGTTCTCGGTAGATCGCGAGCTGCGCGCGATGGCTGAAGGGTACGGCGCCAATGGTTCTCGGCGGTGAACGGTTTGTCTTGAAGTCGAGAAGGATCACCCGGTCATCCGTGACGGCCAGACGATCGATGCGGCCCGAAACAGCCCGCGCCTGCCCGTCGACGGTGACGGTTCCCATTATGGAGACCTCGGCCTGGGCGTGAGGCGAAAACACAGGTGCGAGATCGGGATGGTCGAGGATCGCCAGCACTGTCGTCACCAGCCGCTCGCGCTCACCGGTTGGCCAGAACCGCGCTGCGCGTTCGGCGTAGCGTCGTGCGGCGGCGTCGCGCTGGTCGACGGGAAGGGAAGGCAGGACCTGCAGCATCCGGTGAGTGAGTTTGCCCTTCTGCAGCGCTATGCCGTTGTCCGTCTTCTCGCCGAACAGCGGACTCCATACCGTGACATCCTCCCCGGCGTCGTCGATGAAGGCGCCGGCGCCGGAGGGACTTAACGGTCGGGGAAGATGAGGTCCTGGCGGCAATGGCCGAAACAACGCGTCGGGGAGTGTATGCTCAGGATGTCCGCTCTCGACCTGCTGATGAAGCTCGAACGCTCTGGGTATCGCCGGCACGCGCCATTCCAGCCCGCTCCATTCTCCGTCGGGGCCTTCGAACCGGGCTTCTGTGCAGTGGTCTGCAGAGCGCCGTAGCGCCTCGGAGATCATCTGGTGCCAAATATCCTTCGGCTCCTGCTTGCCGCGATAACCGCAGATGACCAGCCGATCCGCGGCGCGCGTCATCGCCACATACAGGAGCCGGCGATACTCCTCTTCAGCCAACCGTCTCAGGCGCTCGGTGTCGGCGGCGATCAGCGGGTTTCCCAGTGACTTGATCGGGATCCACGCCGGAACGGGTGTCCCGATGCCCGCCTCGACGAGGCGGAGCTTCGGCAGGTGCGTGTGGTTGAATGCCTTCGATCCGCCGTCCACAAGGAAGACCACGGGCGCTTCGAGTCCCTTTGAAGCGTGAACCGTCATGATCCGCACCTCGTCTCGATCCTTGTCATGTTCGCGCTTGACCTCCGGCGCCTCCGTTTCGAGTGCCGTGACGAACGACTGCAGGCCCGGAAGCCCCGTTGTCTCGAACGACAGCGCGAAGTTCAGGAATTCGTCCAGGATGTCCGTGACCTCGCTTCCGAGACGGGCAAGAAAGGCGCGTCTGCCACCCTCTGATCCAAGGATACGCGCGTAGAAATCATGGACAGACAGGTTCCGGGAGAGCGAAATGTACCTCGCAAGCCGGTCGGCGGCCGAGCGCCACTTGCCGCCTTCGTCTTCCGCGTGCCTCTGCAAAGAAGACCAGACACTGCTTTCGGGTGGGCGCGTCGCCGCGAGTTCGAAGAGGTCCTCCTCACTCAGGTCGAAGAGAGGACTTTTCAGTAGTGCTGCAAGCGAAAGGTCGTCGTTCGGCAGGAGGACGAAGCGGCCGAGCGCAAGTAGATCCTGCACGGCGATATGCAACGTCAGGCGCAACCGGTCGGCACCGGCGACGGGGATGTTGTTCCGCCGCTTGAGTGCGCGTGTAAGGGCATTGACGAAGGAGTCGCGCTTGCGAACGAGGACCAAGATATCACCGGGCCTGATTGGTCGTTCGACGCTCTTTTCCACGATCGTCTCCCTGCCGACCATCTGTTCGATTCGGCAGGCGATGCGACGGGCCAGGATGGCAGAGGGCGCACTCTCGGGTGTCGCGTCGAAGGGTGCCGTCCAGTCGTCGCTCGTTTCGCTGGTTTCGGGAGCGATCATGTCCCAGAGGTCGACGGCGCCGGGGTGGCCGGCGCGGCTGGACATGTGGACGACCGATTCGTTCGAGGCGCTGAGGCCACGGGCGTTCTCGTTGACAGAAAACACCTGGTCCACCGCCGAGAGCACCGCAGACGTCGAACGGAATGAAAGAGGGAGCCGGACAGCACTGAAGCGCTCGCCGCTGGAGGACACGAGCCGCGCGGCGATGGTTGCCTCTTCGGAGAAGCGTTCAGGGCGCGCGCCCTGAAACGAATAGATGGACTGTTTTTCGTCTCCGACGGCAAAGAAGGTACGCGTCAGTGCTCTCGCCCCGACGCCGGAGAAGAAATCCTCGCGCAGCGAGCGGATTACCGCCCACTGGATAGGGCTTGTGTCCTGCGCCTCGTCGACGAGGATATGGTCGATTCCCTGATCGAGCTTGTAATGAACCCATGGGCCTACGTCTCCACGCGTGAGCAGGCTGGCCGTGCGTTCGATCAGATCTTCGAAATCGAGCTGACTGCGGGTCTTCTTGAGATCTTCGTAGTCGCGGTCAAGCCGTTTCGCGAGCGTCAGGGCGGCTTTGGTTGCTTCGTACATCCGGAAGGCGGAGAGCCGAGCATGGCAGGCGGCGACATGATCGCGCGCGGCAACGAGGCGGTCGCGAAGACCAGGCATCGCTTTTGTCATGCCTGCCGTGCAGAGCGTACTGTCGGCACGTGCGCTTCCGGTTGCAGTGTAGAATGCCTTTTCGAGATGCTTGATACGCAGGATGTCGTCCGGTTCCTGAGATGCTGCGGCAAGAGCATCGGCAATTTCGCGGGCACGTTCGCCGCCTATCTCTCTTGCAAGCAACAGGTATTCGGAGAGTGTCGCACCCGAAAGCTCCGGGAGCGGCCAGAAGCGGGAAGTAAGTGTGGCCTCCGTCGCCTCCGGCTCCAGCCCAAGTCCACGGCGCAGAGCGAGATCCGGCCCGCCCAGCCGGCGCGAGGCTGAAAGGAAGCGACGGATCGCGTGACGGTTTGCAACGATATCGCCGAGCAAAGCCTCCAACCCGCTCTCGTCGGAAATGCTGAGAACGCGCGAGAACGCATCGGCAAGCTCCAGGTCGCTCTCCGTCGAAGTTGCGGTCAGCAACGTCCGTCGGGCGTCTGCGAGAACCGCCGCCGCTGCCCTGTCATCAAGGACAGAGAAATGTCCAGCCACGTTTGCTTCGAGAGGGAACTGGTGCAGCAGGGCTTCGCAGAAGGCGTGAATCGTCTGAATTTTCAGGCCACCCGGGGTTTCCAGGGCACGGGCGAAGAGTTGACGCGCCTGCGACAGCTTCGTTTGGCCAGGTGTCTCGCCTTCGATCTCCGCAATACGTAAGGCAAGCGCTTCTTCGGGAAGTGTTGCCCATTCAGCGAGTCTTTCGAACACACGGTTCGACATCTCGGATGCGGCCGCCTTTGTATAAGTGAGGCAGAGGATGGACGCAGGTCTCGCTCCGGCCAGCAGAAGTCGAACGACTCTCTGGGTCAGTACATGCGTCTTTCCCGATCCCGCATTGGCCGAGACCCAGGCCGAGCGGGCAGGATCGGACGCGAGTGCCTGCTGGGCCGTCGTCCAGTTGATCCAGACGAGCGGATCATCGCTGGCAGGCAGATTGGTCGGCTCATTCGTCATTGGACGACTCCTCCCCCTCTGCCGTCGACCATTCCGCCACCCGCGCCAGGTGGTCGTACTCTCCGCCGAAGTCATTCTGCTGGGCGGGGATGAGGCGGGAAATGAAGCCACGTTCGCCTGATCGCAACAAGGTCACCAGTCGCGTAAGCTCGCCCAGCGCTTGTTCCGCAAGATCTGCAGCAGACCTCTTGTTGTCTTCTCGCCCGTTCTCCTCGTTGTTGACGATGTCTGCACGGAAACGTTCGCCGGGCCGCAACCGAACGTAGACAAGATTGTCGGGCGAGAGTGGGCCTGCCTGACGGAAACCGCCGGCCATCAGCGCCGCCGCCTCGAGTGCAAGCTGGGGATCAAGCAGGCTGCGGGCTTGCTGCACGCTGGGGCTGAGTCCCGTCTTGTAATCGATGATGTCGACACCGCCGGTTGTCTTCAGGTCCAGGCGGTCGGCGATACCGGTCAGACGGATACCAGCAGCCGGAAGTTCGACTCCCGCCGGAACCTCCGTGAGAATGCGGCGAACCGAAGGACGCCGCGCCGCATCCCAGGCAAGATACGAACGTGCGATCTCCTTGAAACGTTGTCGCCAGACGATGTCGACGTGGACTGGCAGATTTTCAGCGTCGAAACACCTGTCGGCGATCGACATCAGGGCCGACAGCGCTTCCCCGGTGTTCGGTGGAGGCCCCTCGCGAACGAAACATTCCAGGATTCTGTGGTAGAGCGTTCCTCTCTCGGCGGCGCCGGGGTCGGTGTTGTACGGCTGTAGCGGATCGAGCCTCAAGACCCGTCGACCGTAGATGGCGTATGGATCACGCCGCAGACGTCCGACTTCGGAAAAGGAGAAGCTTTTCGGTTGGAGTTCGGCCGGCGGCTTGGGAGCAGGCCTTTGCGCCGGCTGCTGCTCATTGCCGCGATCGATCAACTCGGTGAAGCGTCGATACTGGTCACCGCGTTCTTTCAGGTCGCGCGCCAAGACAGGTCCGCCGAGCGCCAAAAGCCGTTGGAGCCAGCGGGAGGCGACGGTCGGGGCCGATCCCTGACGCAGGGAGCGCGAATAGACGATGTTCCGCGTTCCGTTCGCCATTTCGAAATCGTGGGCGAGCTGGCCAATACGCCGTTCCGGTGGTTCGAGTCCCATTTCCGCTTTCATCGTGCGGGAGAGAAACGGATTGTTTGTGGTTTGCCCCGGCCATGAGCCTTCGTTGAGACTCCCGAGCACCAGCGTGTCGACGCTCTGGAGGCGAGCCTCGAGCGTGCCGAATATGAAAACACGTGGGTGTCTCAGAGCCTTCGGCTTGACGGCCTCGCCCGCGGCAAGCGCGGCCATGATGTCGATCCACTGCAGTCCGTCTGCCTCGATCTGGCCGTCGGCTTCCATGATCTCTCCGAGAAGGCTCGCCAGCTTGTCACCTGCTTCGTCGCTCCAGAGCGGGGCAAGATTGTCGTTCGGTCCGCGGCAGACGGCTTCGAGAGATCGTCCTGTCCTTCGAGCCCATTCCGCGAGACCGGCTTTGGTCGAGAGACTGTGATGTCCATCTCGACGCACCAACATGCTCGCGAGCGGCTCGACCGCGGTGCCGATCGCCGCAGCGAGTTCCCGGGCGGCGGCGACCGCCGTATCCGTCAATGCGAGCCGCCACTGTGGCGGGTGGCGGTCAATCCTTTGTTCCTCGTAACGCGTGTCGAAGAGCGGCTGCAGGCCGGCGACATCGACGCTACGCGTTCCCCCGCGCAACGCTATCATCTCCAGCGCCTGGACCGCTTCGTCGTAGTCGCCCTGTTCGAAGCCAAAGCGGGCGAGGGGATGTTTGAGTAACGAACCTACCGAGACCGGATCGCCCGGGCGTAACGTCGCCTCCAGCAGTAGCTGCGTCAGCGTACCTTGTGGCGTCGCACTCAGCGGTGTTCCGGCCGAGTCATCGGCCGTGATTCCGAACCGGACGAGTTCCGCCGCAACCCGCCGGGCGAGATTGCGATCGGGCGTAATAAGAGCGGCCCTGCTGTCCCCATTGGCGCCCGGCTTCTCCAGAGCGAGCCGAAGAGCGATTGCAATGGCCGTCGCCTCCTCTCGTTCATTTGCCGCTTCAATAAGTGCAACCTCGCCGAAGGCCTTGCGGATGCGGTCGAGACCGAAGCCGGAACGCCACGCGTTCCACTCGTTGGTTGCCGAGGCAGGTGCCATGGCGCGCGAAAGGATTTCCGCACGATCTGCAAGCTCAGCCGGGGCAGCCGCGAGCTCGGTCACGTCGGAGCGGGTGATGTGCAAATGCCGAAGCAATCTGCTCAGGCCGTACTGGGGGTGGCTCCGGCCAGCGGGATCCTGCTGAGTGCGAGTGGCGTTTTCTGTTCCAACGTCTTTCCAGTCCGCCTCCGGCATAGAAAGATCCAGCCCAGGCAGAATGATCACACCCTGCGGTAGACGGGCGATGTTGGCGATGAGATCGGCGGCGGCGGGAATAGAGCCGGTCGAACCGGCGACGATGATCGGCCCTTCCGCGGCGCCTGCCAAGCGTGCGGCCTCGCTGCGGAGAAGAGCGTTGCGGTGTCCGTGTGGAGACGAGCGTTTGAGCTCCTCCAGGCGCATCGGCCAGAAGCTCGTGGCAATCTGGAGAAAGGCAAGTGTCAGCTGCCACCAGGACGCGAAATCTTCCTTGTCGAGCTTCTTGAGGTCGGACCAATCCCGTTCCTCGGTCTCGACGGACTCGATGAGTTCGGTGAGGGCGCGGGCGAGCCAGATCGCGTCGGCCGGACTCGCGGGCGCCACCAAGGGTTTACCGGAGTGAATGTTGCGGACGATCTCTGGTAACTGGTTACGCCAGGCGAGAATGAGCCGCGAGAGCTCCAGCAGCATGACCGTTCCGCTGACCGGCGGCGCGAGATCGAAGGCGGCAGGAGTGTCCAATTCGAAGAAGCCACCGTCTTCGTCCGTCTCGCCCAGTGGGCGAATCACGGGAAGAATCGCCGATCGCCCACCGAGAAGATCGACGAATTCCGACCGCAACACTCGTGCTGCGCGTCGCGTCGGGACGAGGATCGTGACCTTTGCAAGCGACAGCGGATCGGCGGGGTCGAATTTGTAACCGGGTGCAAGCTCTCCATCAATGAGCTTTCGCGCGAGCACCTTGAGGAAAGGCAGGCCCGGCGGGATCGTCAGAACGCGTGGCTCAGGAGCCCTCGCCATTACGTGAGCCTCAATCTTGCAAGCGTCGGATCGCGCTCTCAGCTTCGCCGATCGCCTCCGGCGTTCCCACCGTTATCCAGTGTCCGTCCAATGTTAGCCCGAAGAGGCGACCTTTGGCGATGGCACGGTCGAAATAGATGTTGAGGTTGAAAGCGTCGGGTGGCGCATCGTTCAGGAGAGACGTGTTCATGACGATCGCGCCTGCATAGACGACGGGGTGGAGATCTCCCGGACGGTGGCGCGTCAGGTGTCCCCACTCGTCGAGATTGAAGTCGTTCTTGCCACTGTGGCCGGTCGTGTGATCGGGATCAACGCAGAGAAGCGCCATATCCATGCGCGTGGGATCAAAGAAGTTGGCGAGCCGATCGAGATTGCTTTCGCGATCGTGCTTGTCGCCGATCCAGAAAAGATCCGCATTCATGACGAAGACTGTCGCGTCACCGAGGAGACGTAGCCCCTTGGCGAGCCCGCCGCCCGAATTCATCAGCCCGGCCCGTTCATCGGAGATGATGACCTGCAGCAGTGGATAACTCTCTAGATAACCAATCATCTGCTCGGCATGATGATGGACATTCACCACCACGCGCTCCACACCGGCGTCTGCAAGCAAATCGAGCGCATACTCGATCATTGCCTTCCCGCCGACCTTCACGAGTGGTTTGGGAATGCTGTCGGTGATCGGCCGCAGCCGGGTCCCGAGTCCGGCAGCAAGCACCATTGCGTCGGTGATCTTCATTCGTCCTACAGAGCTGATTCGGCTGTTTCGATCCCAGCCTTTACGCACCATTCTCGTAAAGGAGCAAGAACCGGATGCTCGAGCGCGACGCCCAGGTGCCACAGCGTGCGTGGCATGTGCTTCATGTAGCTGGGCTTCTTGTCACGTTGAAGTAGGCGCACCCAGAGACCCGCAAGCTTGCAGGCCCTCTGCGCCGACATGATCGACCATGTCTTGACGAAGGTGCCTTCATCGAACGCGCCCTGTGCTCGCCGTAACGTCAGATATTCTGTCATCAGTTGATCGGCGAGATCGCGTTCGACGGTGACGCGTGCATCCTGCACGATGGAGACGACGTCATACGCCGAAGGCCCGATCATGGCATCCTGGAAATCGATGAGTCCGATACGTCGTATGCCCTCTTCGCCGACACGCCAAAGGATATTGGGCGAATGAAAGTCCCGTAGAACCAGCGTCTTTTCTGCGTCGCTGAGTTCATCGATCAGACGGTCCCAGATCGCCAGATATTCGGTTCGCTCCGAAGCCGTGGCAGGGGCGCCGTTCCGTTTCCAGGGGAGGTGCCAATCGATCAGGAGTTCGACCTCCATCTTCATCGCTGTCCTGTCATAGTCCGGCACGTGATGAATGTGGCCGTTCGGCAGTGAGATATCGCGGTCGAAGGCGGTTTCGTGCATTTGTGCAAGGCAGGCGAGGGCGGCGCGGTACCGTTCTGGAAGTGGCTTTCCATTTTCGTCGAGAATGGTTTCCGCGCCGAGGTCTTCCAGAAGCAGGATCCCCGCCTCGCAGTCGCTCTCGAAAATCCGTGGTGCGCTGAAGCCGCGTTCGCGCAGGCTCAACGCGATCGCGACGAAGGGATATACATCCTCGGCAAGGTGGACAATCTGCGAGTAAGGCTTGCCGTCGCGGATGGGGGGGCCGTTGGGTCGTCGCGGCGCGTCCATGAGCACCAGGCGATCGCCCGCCGTCGTATAGACATACTCATACGCCCTTGTGGAGGCATCGCCGGTCAGGTGGCGCCGGATGGACCCATGATAGCCGTGTCCATCCAGGAAGCGACGAATGGCAAGCTTACGCTCTATCCGTTGGAGTCGCTCGGGCAAGGCGGAAATGGTCACACGGCGCCCGCCTCGCTCGAAGTCGAGCTGGATATCGATCCGGTCTGCTGGCAGTGCCTGTCCGGCTTTCTCCGGCCACTCGACGAGGCAGATGCCGGTGTCGAGCGCATCACTGAAGCCGATCTCCTCCAGTTCCCGTTCGTCGCCCAGGCGGTAGAGATCGAAGTGAGCAACCGGGAGCCGAAGGTCGTAATTCTGAACGAGGGTGAACGTCGGGCTTGGCACATCGAGGTCGTCGTCGTCGGCCATAGCACGCAAGAGCGCGCGCGCCAGTGTGGACTTGCCCGCGCCCAGATCGCCGGAGAGCGCGAGGCAATCTCCGGTCGTCACGGCAAGCGCCAGATCTTCGCCGAGACGACGCGTCTCGTCCTCTGCAGCAAGAAAGAGCGTGAGGCTGTTCGAGCTCATTCTGCAGCAACGGATTGCGGGACGACAGCCGACGGGATTCGGCAGTGAACCGTCGTGCCACGGCCCGGGTCGCTGTCGATCGAGACTGTGCCGTTGTGCAAGCTGACGAAGCTATCGACGATCGAAAGTCCGAGCCCTGCACCGGTGCGCTTGCCGCCCTTGCCATTCGATGAAAAACGGTCGAAGACGGTGGCGAGGACGTCCTGAGGAATGCCGCAACCGTGGTCGGTGACATCGAAGACGAAGTCGGTGCCCTCGCGCCAGCATTTGAGATCGACGGCGGAGCCTTCCGGCGAGAAGTTGACCGCATTGGTCAGAAGCTTGACGAGGATCTGTTTCAGTCGCTGCGGATCGGCGATGATCTGGCCGAGATGACCCGACGCATTGATGTCCAGGGCGACGTTGTTCTCCTGCAGTCGATCCGTCATCTGCATCGATACGTCGTCGAGAAGGTCGTTCAGATCGATTTCGGCATACTCGAGACGCATGATGCCCGCATCGACCGTCGCGAGGTCGAGGATGTCGTTGACGATCGTCAGCAGTACGGCGGAAGAAGTCGAGATATGATCAATATACTCCGCTTGCCGCTCGTTCAGAGGTCCGACCACCGGAGTCTTGAGGAGGTCGGTAAAACCGATGATGTTCGTAAGGGGCGAGCGGAGCTCGTAGGAGACGTGCTGCACGAACTCGTTCTTGAGTTCGTCCGCCTTCAGGAGAGCTTCGTTCTTCTCTTTCAGCGCGCGTTCTGCGCGCACGCTGTCAGTCATGTTGACGAAGGTCAACATGGTCTGGGCGTTCGGAAGCGGCGTCACCGCGAAATCGAGCACGAGGCCGGAATAGAGCTCAAGGGTTCCCTGACTCGACGGGCGCTCGTCATCGAAGCTGGTGATCATCTTGCTGAACGCCTTCCATCCGTCCAGTTTGTCGTAGGACGGCACGCAGGCTGCCTCGATGCTGCGGATATGGGTTCCCGGCGTGGCTTCAGCCTCGGTGATACCCCAAAGGGCTCGGAAGGCCGGGTTGGAGAGCTGGATACGGCCGTCAGGACCGAAGACCGCGACGCCCTCGGAAAGGTGATCGATTGTTTCACCCTGCACGCGCACCAGCGTGTTGTAGCGGGTTTCGAGATCCACCTGTTCCGTGAGGTTTTCGAAAACCCAGGTTGCACCACCTTGCGGATGCGCCGAGGCGATGACGCGCAGGATTTGACCGTTCGGAAGGTGCCAAAGATCGGTCTGTGTCTCGAACGATCGGTAGACGGAAAGGGCGTTTTCCTTCCAGTTCTTCCAGTTGAGTTGTTCAGGCAGTTTCTTCGCCGCTCTCAGTCGATCGAGAAATTCGCTATTGTCCGGCCGTGCTTCGAGGAACGGTGTGTCGAGCTGCCATAGTTGGGCGAAGGCCTGGTTGTAGAACTGGAGCCGGCGGTTCCGATCGAAGATCGCCACCGGAGTGGCCAGGTGGTCCAGCGTGTCGGCGTGGCTCTTGAGGGTACGCCCAAGCTCTTCACGCAGCGCCTCTGCTTGCGAGATGTCGATTGCGATGCCGCCGGATCCTGACGGGCTCTTTGCATCAACGACGTCGAAGAAGGTCCGATTGCCCCGCACGACGGTAGAGACCTTCTCGTGGAAAGGCGACTCGGGTGTCGACGTCGCTCGAATCCTTTCCCGAGAGATCGTCCCCAGGATTTCCCGGGCCTCGTCGACTGCCTGGGCCGCGGAAGTGGCTTCCACCGCCTCGGAATAAGCCTGGTTGACCCAGACCAGGCGTCCTTCGGCATCGCGCCGCCAGACCGGCTGCTCGATCGCGTCGAGAAGCGCTTCGAAGGTCGCGATGGACGCTTTCAGCCGCGACCGTTCGATCTTCAGCTCCGCCAGTTCCGCGCGGAGATTATTGAGGGCTACAAACCGGGCAAAGGCCCGGCCGCCTGATAGGCGTCCCTGCACTTCAATCACTTCCTGTCGCGTGGTTTCGACGATCAGGTCGAAGGACTGGGCATCGAAACGCAGCCGCTCGATCGCCTTGTCCAGTTCACCGGCGGAGGATGGTTTGAGCCAGCGTCCGAAAGCCAGAAATTCGTTGTCGGCCTGCGGAGCGCCCGTTTCGCCGGGCAGCTGGCCGAGGAACTCGGGTTTGCGATCGTTGCCGTCCCAGATGACAATGCGCCTGTTCTTGTCCGCGATAATCGCCTGATAGCGCGAAATTCGTTGCTTGGCGTCGGAGAGCGCCGAACGCATTTCATGACTTTCCGCCTCGAGGGTACCGCGCTGGCGGATGAGCCACACCGCCGACAGCAGCGCTGCGGAGAGGATACCGATCACGAGCGAAAATCCGACCATCTCGACCGAGGTGAAGAGCCGTTGCGCCTCGCTGGGAACGGCTTCGGCCTTTGCAATCGCCGGCAGAAGCATGCCGGCAAGCATCGTGCCTGCGAGACAAGCTCTGCGCCATCGCAGGAGGGCGAAAGCGACCGTCTCCCCGTCGTTCGCGAGCTTTGAACCGCGTGCGAGCAACCGCCCCATACGACCGCTGCGCACCGTGCCCCGCCTGCACGGATCATCTCTATTCACCGACATATTCGGTCTGTCTCCGTCCTATGTGCCGCATCTCGACAAGACATCCCACTTCGCGTGACGCGCCGAAGCGCGAAGCGCGAATCAAGTCTTGAAACAATACTGCCTAAGGGAATCGGCGGGAAGTATTGGCCCCAAAAAAGAAGCCGCGGCCTCTGTCAAGGCCGCGACCACTACATCTTGTGGATATATGTGCGTGCTTCAATAGCGATAGTGGTCAGACTTGAAGGGACCCAGCGGTGTGACGCCGATATAGGAAGCCTGTTCTTCCGAGAGCTCGGTCAGACGCACGCCGAGCTTTTCGAGGTGCAGGCGCGCCACCTTCTCGTCCAGGTGCTTGGGGAGGACGTAGACCCGGTTTTCGTAGGCATCAGGCTTCGTAAAGAGCTCTATCTGCGCGAGAACCTGATTGGTGAACGATGCAGACATCACGAATGACGGATGGCCAGTCGCGTTCCCCAGGTTCAGCAAGCGGCCCTCGGACAGCAGAATGATGCGATTGCCCTTGGGGAACTCGATCATGTCGACCTGTGGCTTGATGTTCGTCCACTTGAGGTTTCGCAGAGCGGCAACCTGAATTTCGTTATCGAAATGGCCGATGTTGCCGACGATTGCCATGTCCTTCATTGCGCGCATGTGCTCGATGCGGATCACGTCGAGGTTGCCGGTCGTGGTAATGAAGATATCGGCGCTCGACGCGACATCTTCCAGTTGGACGACTTCATAGCCGTCCATCGCCGCCTGCAGGGCGCATATGGGATCGACTTCGGTCACCTTCACGCGGGCGCCCGCGCCGCGCAACGAGGCGGCCGAACCCTTGCCCACGTCGCCATAACCGCAGACGACCGCCACCTTGCCGGCCATCATGACGTCGGTTGCGCGGCGGATGCCGTCCACGAGCGACTCCTTGCAGCCGTACTTATTGTCGAATTTCGACTTGGTAACCGAGTCGTTGACATTGATGGCAGGGAAGGGGAGGAGGCCCTTCTGGCTCAATTGGTACAGGCGATTGACGCCGGTCGTCGTTTCTTCCGTCACGCCGCGGATCGCGTCACGCTGCCTGGTGAACCAGCCGGGAGATGCAGCCAACCGCCTCTTGATCTGAGCGAAGAGGATTTCCTCTTCCTCGGAATGCGGGTGACTCAACACGTCTTCTCCGGCCTCTGCTCGCGCTCCAAGCAGAATGTACATGGTGGCGTCGCCGCCGTCGTCGAGAATCATGTTCGAGAGGCCGCCGTCGCTCCATTGGAAGATCCGGTCGGTGTAGGTCCAGTAATCCTGCAACGACTCTCCCTTGACGGCAAATACCGGGATTCCCGCCGCTGCGATGGCAGCCGCCGCGTGGTCCTGAGTGGAGAAGATATTGCACGAGGCCCAGCGCACCTCGGCGCCAAGGGCAATAAGGGTCTCGATCAGGACCGCCGTCTGAATGGTCATGTGCAGCGAGCCGGTGATGCGTGCGCCCTTGAGCGGCTTCTGCTCACCGAACTCCGAGCGGCAGGCCATGAGGCCGGGCATTTCGGTTTCGGCAATTTCGATCTCCTTGCGACCGAAGTCCGCAAGGCCGATATCCGCGACGATGTAATCTTTATTTGTGCTCATGAAGCTCTCCGGCTGGAAGTCTGGGGGATAATGCGCCCCTGACGCGAGTATGCACGCGAGGGATCGTCCGGCTCCGCGGAGCCGTGTCCATGCGGTAGCGTTTAGCAGGCTTACGAGCGGTTGGCAACTGAGACATAAAGAAGTCTTTATGTCTTTATATGGACGAGTATCAGGCTTCTTCGCCGAACTTGTCAGAGACGAGGGTCTCGAGCGCGTCGAGGACTTCCTTCGCCTCGTTGCCGCTGGCCGACACAACGATGGTGCAGCCAGGGCTGGCAGCCAGCATCATGAGGCCCATGATCGAGGTGCCACCCACGGCAGTGCCGTCCTTTGCGACCGTTACCCTTGCGTCAAAACCAGTGACGGTCTGCACGAATTTTGCCGAGGCACGTGCGTGCAGGCCACGCTTGTTGGTAATCACAAGTTCACGGGACGCCGATGTCATGGGGTTTCTTTCAAGGCGTTTACTTGCCACTGAGGACGCGGCTGGCGACGTTGATGTATTTGCGGCCGGCCTCGGAGGCTTCAACCAGCGCCTTCTCCATGTTGTCCTCGCCACGGATGCCGGCAAGCTTGATCAACATCGGGAGGTTGACGCCGGCGATCACTTCGATCCGCCCGGCGTTCATGACCGAAATTGCGAGATTGGAGGGAGTGCCACCGAACATGTCGGTCAGTATGACCACTCCGTGGCCATCATCTGCACGCTGGACCGCGTCCAGGATGTCCTGGCGGCGTTGGTCCATGTCGTCTTCCGGGCCGATCGATACCGTCTCGATGAATTTCTGCGGTCCAACCACGTGCTCTACCGCGTGATGGAACTCTTCAGCCAGCTTGCCATGGGTGACAAGCACAAGTCCGATCATTCTCTTTCTGCCCCTTTGCACATGCACTCAGATGGCCAAATAGTGCAATGCAGCAAATTCGTCCATCGGTGGCTGGTCATCTTGGCGATGTAAATCCGAAGTGCAAGCCAAAAATGCGACGATCTCCGATCACGATCCTGGAGTGGGAACGGCCTTGATATCGAGGGTCCCGTCGCTGTCGATGATGCGGTTGTGGTCGAAGGGAGTGTAGTCGGACGGAAGGACGCTGCCCATTACAATGGGATCGTATCGATGGATGTATCATCCCTGAACGTCATCGGCGATCGGGACTTGCGCTCCGTGTTGCAATACGGCGGGAAGACAGTGGAGGTTTCGACGCTCTGCGAGAGGAAAATGATAAATTTCTCTCCACTTGATCAAAAGTTCAGGATCGGGCAGGGAGTGAAACGTCCGGATCCACACTACTGACTCTCGCAGCGCAATGAATTGTAACAGTTTTCTGCCCAGTCGTCGGAACCGCTCCTCATGCTGACCGCCGAGGCTATTTCGACACATGCAGACGTCTTGCCGATCCTCCGGCATCAGGCCGCATCTTTTCTGACCGTCGAACGAAGTTCGACGCGGGTGGCCGGCATATTCGGAACGCAGCAGCGCTATCTTTTGGCGCAGCTTGGCTGCGCTATGATGTTCCGGGGGACGGACGGAACCTTGCGTCTCAGCCGCTTCCTCGAAGCCGTAGTCGCCTTCCGTATTGCCAGCCGCAACACGGCGCATGATTTCGTCCGCGAAATGGAAAAATATGGCGTTATCCGCCCCTGTTCAACCCCGAAGGACAAGCGCTCGCGTCCGCTGAAGCTTGCCGACGAAACGGTTGGGCTGCTCAGGGTCTGGGTAGCTATTCATCTGAAAACGCTGGACGCGTTCGACAGCGGTCGGCGGTCGGCCACCTTTGCAGCAACGCCGGGCATGCTGGCGAAGCTGCATCCCGAGATCGTCGACCGCATCATGGTATCGCAGCGCTCCACCAGTCCCGACGGCACATTCTCGCTCTTTACCTGGATGAATGACGGCGGGCTGGTCATGGACAAGATGATCGCCACAATAACCGACTTCTCGTCGAAGGAGGACCGGATCGTGACCGGAATCGTCTCGCTCGACGAGATTGCGGCGGCGCTACGTGTTACCAAGACTCATCTGTCGCGCAAGATGGCCGTGGCCGAGCGCGAGGGCAGCCTTGGCTGGACGGGCAGGCGCGGCGCATCCTTGCTCTGGCTGTCTCCCGGCTTCATTGACGAATATGTCGCCTATCAGGCCGACAAGCTTAGTCGGATCGACGAAGCCTGTGCCGCAATCATGCTGCCGGTCCCGGCCTGACGTCTTTCTAAAATCGTCCCAGAAATGATGCGACACAGACCGGCCATCTTGTGGCAGAACGGGTGCGTGAGCGGTCGGGGTCTGGACAGTTGGGACCGCTCCTGGAGCTTGGACTATGAAAAAAACGATTCTTCTTGCAGTCGCCGCTGTGGCGACGGTTGCGTCGCTGGCGCATGCCAGCAACTATGCGTTCCGCCTGCACAACAGGGCGGATGGCTACACGATCAATGGCTTCTACACCTATCAGGACGGGCAGTGGAGCGATAACTGGCTCAAGGAGGGACAACGCGTCCGGCCGGGCGAAGACATCGACATGGACTGGTTCAGCAACGAGGGCGATTGCGTCGTGCCGTTCCGGGTGAGTTGGGACAATTACGGTGCCGATGACTTCAAGGTCGACTGGTGCAAGCATCCGAGCAATATCTACATGCAGAACAAGGGGTTCAGCTGGGATTGATCCCGCCTCATCGTCTGAGAATGACTTTGGAAGCGCGCCGCAGCCTTTGTGAACTTCGGCGCGTTTCTGATTCACCGCGACGCGCCGATTGGGCGATCAGCCAGTGCGCCCGTTGCGGTCATCGCGCAATGCCGGCATCACCGCTTCGATAAAGGAAAACGGGGTCGGCGTACCGAGGGGTAGCCGAACAAGAGGAAGTGCTATGCCGTGCGCTGCAGAGAACCGTTCGCCGTCGGGCGGCAGGCGCTCCGCTGTTGCGCCGTCGACTGGCGATATCGCAACGTGCATCAGCGCGGACGGTAGATGCTCGACCTTGGCAATTCCGCCGTGCCGCAATTCGATAAGACCGGCAATCGGGGGAGGGCAGCGCGCCAGCAGGTGCTCGCCGAACCTGCTGACGAGAACGCGGTCGTCCGCAATGAGAGCCGCGAACCGGCCGAGGGCCCGCCCTTCGTGCATGCACGCGAAGGCGAGAGCGGACTTTCCTGCCCCTGAAGGTCCGACAAAAAGCAGGCCGGTGGTGCCGACGACGACCGCCGTAGCATGGATGTTGATTTCTCCACCGCTCATTGCGCGGGCTCGACAGGCAATGACAGCGTGAAGCGTGCGCCGAACGTCTGACCGGTGGCCGTGTCGATGATGTTCTCCGCCTTCAGTGTGCCGCCGTGTGCTTCGGCGATTTGGCGGCTGATCGAAAGACCCAAGCCGGAATTCTGGCCGAAACTCTCTCCCTCCGGACGATCCGTATAGAAGCGCTCGAAGACACGGTCGACGTTCTCGATCTGGATACCGGGACCATTGTCATCCACCTGCACGACGCACCGGCCCTTGGTACGGAAGAGTCGAACGGTGATGCGCCCTTCTTTTTCCGGCACGAACGAACGGGCGTTCTCGATGAGGTTGGTGACGACTTGCCCGAGCCGCAGATCGTGGCCATTGACCACGAAGGATGTTCTCACTCCGGGCTTTCGGTCGACGAGGAGGGTGATGTCCACCGGCTTCTTCGTGCTACGGATCTGGCGGGAGATTTCCACCATGCTGGCGAGAAGTTGTTCGAGATCGACGGGCTTGGCATCGCTGCGCGCCAGTTCGGCATCCAGGCGCGAGGCGTCCGAGATATCGCTGATCAGGCGATCCAGCCGTCTCACATCGTGCTGGATGATGTCCATCAACCGCTGCCGGGACGTGTCTGTGCGGGCAAGAGGCAGTGTTTCCACAGCGCTCCGCAACGACGTCAGCGGGTTCTTCAATTCATGGCTGACGTCGGCGGCAAAGCTCTCGATCGCGTCGATCCGGTCGTAAAGGGCGGTGGTCATCTCGCGCAGCGCCACCGACAGGTTGCCGATCTCATCCTGCCGAGCGGAGAAATCCGGAATCTCCTCACGTTCCTTCGCTCCGCGTCGAACGCGGATCGCCGCGGCCGAGAGGCGGCGTAGCGGAGTCGCTATCGTGGAGGACAAAAGCAGGGAAACGACGATGTTGACGAGCGCCGCGACTCCAAAAACACGAAGGATCGCCAGGCGCTCGGCGTGGACGATCTTGTCGATATCGCCCGCCTGCGTGGAAAGGAGCAGCACGCCGAGAACAGCCCGAAACCGTTGAACAGGGACGGCCACCGAGACGATAAGCGCGCCCGAATCGGTTACACGAACAACCGCTCCTCGCACGCCGGTAAGCGCGTTCATGACCTCCGGGTAGATTGAGCCATCTCCGCCGGGCGCTTCCTTGTAGAGTGGCAGTCCGCTCGGCTGCAGCATGCGATTGAATAACCGCGCCAGCCACTCGATGACACCCGGCGTCTCATTCTCGATCGGCGGGAGATCGAACCGGAGGACCTGACCGCGCGAATAAAGATGGCGCGAGTCGAGAAGCAGGTTCGCATCCGCATCGAAGAGGCGGGCGCGGGTACGCGTTGGAGAAATCAGCCGTCTCAGCACCGGAGCGACCCTCTCCGGGTTTATCGGAAACTCGAGATCCTCGTCATTCGGCACCGGGGTGATGCTCTGACCTGCCTGGAGTTCGAGTAGCTTCTGCGGATCGATGGTGATCGAGTTGGTGTCGACGGAAGCCGAGGCAGAGATCGCCCCGGCCATGATCTCGCCTTGCGTGAGAAGGCTTTCGACGCGCGCGTCGATCAGCCCTTCGCGGAACTGGTTTAGATAGAGGATGCCGCCGACCAGGACGAAAAGGGCGGCAAGATTGAAGAAGACGATCCGTCGCGTAAGGCTGGAAAACAGCGCATGACCGAAAATGCGGCGGACGAGGGTGAACGGGTGTGACAGGAAACGGCGCCCCTCGGCGGGGCTATCCATCTCTTCCGGACCGGAATTGGAAACCTGTTGTTCCAAACGTCAACCTCATCTGCGCGGCGCCGAGCCGGTAGGAGCCGAAACGAAGGGCGTCGTCAGGCCGCTTCGCGGAACCGATATCCGACGCCGTAAAGCGTTTCGATCATGTCGAATTCAATGTCGACCATCTTGAACTTCTTGCGCAGGCGCTTGATGTGGCTGTCGATGGTACGATCGTCAACGTATACCTGCTCGTCATAAGCCGCGTCCATAAGGGCATCTCGGCTCTTCACCACACCCGGACGCTGGGCCAGCGATTGAAGGATCAGAAACTCGGTAACGGTGAGGGTCACCGGGTCACCCTTCCAGGTGCAGGTATGGCGCTCCTGGTCCATCACCAATTGCCCGCGCTCCAGCGTGCGTGCTTGCGACTCGCTGCCCGCTTTTGCACCGCCCGAACCGGCCACGGTCTCGCGGTTGCCGGCGCGGCGCAGGATTGCCTTCACGCGTTCGACGAGAAGCCGCTGCGAAAAGGGCTTGGTGATGAAGTCGTCGGCGCCCATCTTCAGGCCGAAGAGTTCGTCGATCTCTTCGTCCTTCGACGTGAGGAAAATGACGGGAATATCCGACTTCTGCCGAAGGCGCCGCAGCAGCTCCATCCCGTCCATTCGCGGCATCTTGATGTCGAAGATGGCGAGGTGGGGCGGGCGGGCGAGCAAGCCGTCCAGCGCCGAGGCACCGTCCGTGTAGGTCTCCACTTTGTAGCCCTCCGCCTCCAGGGCAATGGACACGGAGGTCAGGATGTTCCGGTCGTCGTCAACGAGCGCGATCGTTTGCATGTTGTTCGTCTCCGTCATCATATGCGCGGCTCCTGGTATCGATCCCTATCAATCCGGGTCCCTCTTGCGCGCTTCATTGGGGGCAAAGGTGGAACAAATTGTGGCAGAGATAAAGGGGCGCGTCGATCCGTCGCCGCCGCGGGAGCCCCCAATACGAAGGGGAAAAGGCGTTAAATGCGGCATTCAAACCGATTTAAAAATACCCACTCGAATTTAAATCGATTAATTATTTGATATCATTGATATTTTCTTCTATCGTCGTCTTGCCTTTTAGAAAGGCGAACACTAGGTTCGCGAAAAATTCAACGGCAATCCCCCACAGCAAAGGAAGAGTGTCCATGGAGGAGCTTGGTGTAAATAATCCCCTCATCGGGGTAGCGTCGATCGGGTTGGGGGATGCGGCACGCATCTACTACAACTTCCTTGAGAGCGAACTCTACGAAGAGGCCATTCGCCGCAAGGAAGCCGTCCTGACCGCCGATGGCGCGCTTTGCGCCGTGACTGGCCAGCACACCGGCCGCTCCGCCAAGGACAAGTTCATCGTTCGCGACAGCCACACCGACGGCGAAATCTGGTGGGACAACAACAGGCCCATGTCGCCCGAGCACTTTGGTCTGCTCCACAAGGACATGCTGGCGCACGCCGCAGGCAAGGACATCTTCGTCCAGGACCTCGTTGGCGGCGCTGACGCCGAAAACGCGCTGCCGACGCGCGTGGTCACCGAACTTGCGTGGCACTCGCTTTTCATTCGCAACCTTCTGATCCGTCCGGACCGCTCGACCCTCGGCGAGTTCCAGCCGAAGCTGACCATCATCAACCTGCCGACGTTCCGTGCCGACCCGGCCCGCCACGGCTGCCGTTCCGAGACGGTGATCGCGTGTGATTTCACCAACGGCATCGTATTGATCGGTGGGACCTCCTACGCCGGTGAGATCAAGAAGTCGGTCTTCACCGCCCTCAATTACATGCTGCCGCCGAAGGGCGTCATGCCGATGCACTGCTCGGCCAATGTGGGCCCGGCAGGTGACACGGCGGTCTTCTTCGGCCTTTCGGGCACCGGCAAAACAACGCTCTCGGCCGATCCGAGCCGGACTCTGATTGGTGATGACGAGCACGGCTGGGGCGGGCACGGCGTGTTCA
>DATGWU010000743.1:0-3150 GCA_035299345.1 Rhizobium sp. | reverse complement strand
GCAGCCCGTCGAAGCCGTGTAAAACGGACGAGCCGAGTTACAGACTATGCGCGTGCGGCGGACTGATCTGCCGCACGCGTTTCTTTGTCGCACACGCGCACGGTCGGCCTCGCCTGTCACCCGGCCTTTCCCGTTTGACTTGCATCAAAACATCGCAAGCAACCTCTCTGTATATTTTAGCGAATGCGAAAGCGAAGCGTCGGCAGAGGTGATCTCGTGGCCCGGGCTGGAAACCCGCGAAAACCCGTACAGCTGACTCTCGCGCTCGTGCCGGATGGAGGAGAGGCAGATGGCACCGAAGACCGTATCCCGCGTGGACGGCGGATTTCGCCCGACAGGAATTCACGAACTTTCCCGCCCTGACGCGCGTGTCATCACGCCTGTTTCCCGCATCTCGCGATGGCGACGTGCGCTTCCCCTGATCGCAGCGCTCGCGATCGGTTCAGCCGGGCTCACAGCCTCCGGCGTGGCCGCACAGGAAGCCTTGCAGCCGGGCGAGGCGGTCGTCACGCGCTTCTCCGGAACCGTCGAGGAGGCCGGCCGCCGGATCATCGACGTGAACGGGGCCGCGGCCAGCATCCTCGACTTGCGGCAGCCGGGCGGTCCGCCGATCGGCGCACATTGGTTCAACGAGAGCCAGCGCGCGGCCGTCACCGCCGGCGACATCGGCCAGGTCTTCGGCGTCGCGGTCGACGACGCCACGCCGCCCAACATCTACCTGACCGCGACCGCCGCTTTCGGCCTGCACCGCAATGCCGACAATTCCGGCTGGATGGCGGGCATGTGGGGCGACGGCGGCGGCCCGGGCACGGTCTGGAAGCTCGAAGCCGCGAACGGCTACCGACCACAGGTCTTCGCCGAGATCACGCTCAACGGGCGGGCGAACGCCGGAGCAGCCCTCGGTAACATCGCCTTCGATCCGCAAAACCGGCAGCTTTACGTTTCCGACCTCGAGACGGGCATGATCCACCGGCTGCGCCTGACCGACGGCGCCGATCTCGGCACGTTCGACCACGGTGTCGCGGGACGGACGGGTTTTCTCGACGTGCCCACCGGCGACTTCCGCTCGCTCGCCGAAATCGCCTTCGACCCGACCACCTCGGCCCATATCTCCGACTGTTCGAGCGGCGACTTTTCCCGCACACCCTCCTGCTGGAACCTCGCCGACTTCCGCCGCCGGATCTGGGGCCTCGGCGTCCGCGTCGAGCAGGCGGGCGGCGCGACGCGGCTCTACTACGCAGTATGGGGAAGCCAGGGTTTCGGCAATCCGGACTATGCCGGTGCAGAAGACGACGACCGACGCAATGCCATCTGGTCGGTCGGCATCGCTGCGGACGGCAGCTTCGACGGCGGCAGCGTGCGCCGCGAGTTCTTCCTGCCCGATTTCTTCCGTTCGCCGGAAGCCATCGCCCGGGCCGGCCGAAGCCACCCGGTCTCCGACATCGCTTTCCCGGCCTATGGCGACCAGACCGTGATGCTTGTCGCCGAACGTGGTGGGATGCGCAACCTCGGCCTCGCCGCCGATGACGCCTTCGCCTATCCGCGCGAGGCCCGCGTTCTTCGCTATGAGCTGACCGACGCAGGTTCCTGGCGTGGAGCCGGACGCTACGACGTCGGCTACTACGATCGTGGTGAGGACGGTCCGCCTTACATTCGCGCGAACTCTGCAGGCGGCGTGTCCTTCGGCCCCGGCTACGGCCCGAACTGGCAGACAGACCAGGCCCAGCCGGACGCCTTCGTCTGGATGAGCGGAGACGGCCTCTGCTCGCCGCGCGGTCTCTGCCTCGACGGCAGCGTCGGCGAACACACCGACTCCTCTCAGGTGACCGGCATCGAGGGTCGCTCCTCCCAGCCCTATGAGGCCTTCGAGCCGGTCACCGCTTTCCAGCCCTATCCGTCGCCGGGGCCCGCCTCGCCGCCGGAAGGCCCGGACAGCGCATTCATGGTCGATGCGGACGTCAACACCGACGCGGCAGGCGACGTCATTGCCGCGGACCTGCAGCGCAACGATGCGACCAGGGTGGGTGATGTCGCAGTCTTCCAGCCGTTGCCAGGCGCGGGTGAAGCCGTGAGCGAAGGGGCCATGCCGCCTGCCGCAGCCACCGAGGAAGAGATCACCTCCGTATGGCCGGAGGGCCTGCCGCCGGAAGGCTGGCTGCCCGCACCGCCACCCGAGGATGGCTGGTTCCCGCCACCGCCCTGGCCGATCGAGACCGATCTGGCGATCCGCAAGACCGGACCCGCCGAATGCCAGGAGGGGGTCGAATGCACCTACACGGTGACGATCCGCAATCTCGGGCCGATCGCCTATGTCGGCCCGCTGGCGATCACCGACACGATGCCCGCGGGAGCAACCCTCGCCTCCACATCACCCGGCTGGAACTGCGTGCCCGGCGGAGGATCCTTCTCCTGCATCACCAATGCCTTTGCGCTGCTCGCACCCGGCGCCACCGCAGCGATCGAGATCAAGCTGCTGCTGCCGGCCGACATTCCGGGCCCGACGGTCGAGAACTGTGCGGCCATCGACTGGTTCGAGATGGGGACGGATGACGGGCCGGGAGACGGCAATGACGAGGACTGCGTCGACACGCCGGTGACCGACGGCTTCGACCTCGGCATCACCAAGGAAGGTCCTGCCAACTGCACTGAGAATGCCGACTGCACGTTCCTGGTCCAGGTCATCAATCACGGTCCCGGCGCGTTCGACGGCGTGATCGCCGTCCGCGATCCGCTGCCGGCGGGGGCGACGTTCGTTGCCGCCGGTTTCGACCCCGGAACAGTCACCTGTGCTCCGAGCGGCACCGATATCCTCTGCCAGACGCCCGACTTGGCTCTTCCCGTCGGCGGGGTCGTCCACATCTTCGTCCGCATGAAGCTGCCGGATGGAATTGCCGGCGGCACCTTCGAGAACTGTGCCGAGATCAACTGGGGCGACATGGCCGCGAACGACGGCCCCGCCGACATTCACCCCGACCTGGCCTGTGTCACCGTGAACGTGCTCGACAGCGCGGGCTTCTTCGATCTTTCCGTCGCCAAGCAGGGTCCGGCCCACTGCGATGCCGGAGGCAACTGCACCTATCAGATGACCGTCGCCAACAACGGGCCGGACGACTATACCGGTCAGGTGGTTATCGAGGATACGCCGGAGCC
>DATGWU010000742.1:0-5202 GCA_035299345.1 Rhizobium sp. | reverse complement strand
GCACCGGTTGCGCGCGCGCTTGCCGAAGGCGGTGCGATCGTCATGGAGGCCGATCTCGGCGACTGGCAGGAAAATACCTTTCCGGGCGCGCTGGATCGGGCCTTTGCCGTTCTCACCGGCATCGGCAAGTGCCGCCGGAAGTACGGCAGTTCGAAGTCGACGTTGTTCGTCGCCGGCGAAGAAGCCGGTGGCAACGTCGCTGCGGGGCTCGCGCTGAAGGCGCGGGACCAGATCCCGGGCGAACTTCGAGGGCAGATCCTGCTGTCCCCGATGATCGACCCGTTGATGACGAGCGGATCGATCCGCAATGCCGACCGCATCGGCATGCGCGGGCGCTGGTCGGAGGGCTGGAGCCGGTATCTGCACTCTGCACGATACCTGATGCACCCTTATGCGGCGCCGTGCTTGTGTTCGAGACTTTCAGGAGTCGCACCGGCGCTCCTGATGACTGCCGAAGACGACCCCTTGCGCGACGAGGTGTCGGCCTATTCGAAACGCCTCGCCGCCGCGGGCGTTCGCGTGCATTTGAAAGTTCTGCCCTCCGGCTCCGGCTGGACGGACATCTACCGGAATGAGAAGGGCGCGTGGCTCGACGCCGTACGCGACGCGTTCGCGGCCTTCTCCGACGAAGTAACGCATTGAAAGAGAAGTAATTAGTCCACCTGACGGTTCCGCCCCCAAGGGAACCAAGGAGAGCAAGTCATGACCGTGAACAAGACCCGCTGGGCCCTCTGGGGCGCCGGCACAGCCGTCGTTTTGTCGGCAATTGCAGCAACAGTCCATCTCGACATGCCGACGGGCGCCAACGCCGCACCCGCCGAACAGGCCGCGCCGCCCGCGGTCCCGGTGACCGTGACAACATTGAAACCGCGCAGCGTCACCACCTGGCAGGAATTTTCCGGCCGACTGGAGGCGGTCGACCGCGTCCTGATCCGTCCGCGCGTGGCGGGCGCCATCCAGTCCGTCCATTTTCGCGAAGGTAGCCTGGTGAAGACCGGCGACCTCCTCCTCACCATCGATCCAGCTCCCTACGAGGCCGCGGTCGCCCAGGCCGAGAGCCAGGTGACGTCAGCACGCGCACGCCTTGATCTCGCCGAGGTCGAACTCCAGCGTGGCAAGACGCTCTCGGCGAACAGGACGATATCGCAGAGCGAACTCGCCCAGCGCGAGAGCGAATTCGCCCAGGCGGAAGCGACGCTGCGTGCTGCCGAAGCCACACTAAAGATTGCGCGCCTCGACCTCTGATATACCGAGCTTCGCGCCCCGATTTCGGGGCGGATCGGTCGGCTCGAGGTCACCCAGGGCAACCTCGTCTCCGCCGGTTCCAGCTCGCCGGAACTCACCACCATCGTGTCCGTCGACCCCATCTACGCGAGCTTCAGCGCCGATGAGGAACTCGTGACCCGCCTTCTGGCCCGCCTGCCGATGAATGAAGGCACGCCTGCTCTCGAGCAGGTTCCTGTCGAGATCACTGCCTCGACTGACGATGCCCGCCCGATCCGCGGCAAACTGCAGCTCATCGACAACGAAGTCGACCGATCGAGCGGCACCATCCGCGTTCGCGCCGTCTTCGATAACAAGGACGGCCGGCTGATCTCCGGCCAGTTCGTCCGCATCCGGGTGGGAGAACCCACGCCCGAGGACCATCTTCTGGTCAGCGAGCGGGCGATCGGCACGGATCAGGACAAGAAGTTCGTCATGGTGGTCGGGGACGACAACGTCGCGGCCTATCGTCCGGTGCGCCTCGGCGCCAACGTGGACGGCGAGCGTATCGTCGAATCCGGCATTGCCGCCGGCGAGCGGGTGATCGTCAACGGCCTGCAGAGAATACGGCCCGGAATGACCGTCGCCCCCGAGGACGAGTCCAAGGTCGCCAGCCAGTAAAAACGCGAGCGGCGAAATCGCCGCTCCAGCTATTTGGTTCGATCGCATTTCCGGTCGCGAGGCCGGAAATGCACGTCGCCCGCTTTGCGGCGCAATGCCGGAGATCCCGCCATGAACATATCCCGTTTCTTCGTCGATCGGCCGGTCTTTGCGGCCGTCCTGTCGATCCTGATCCTCGTCGCCGGCCTGATCGGTCTGCGCTCGCTTCCGATCTCAGAAT
Source organism: Rhizobium sp. (assembly GCA_035299345.1). Taxonomy (GTDB): domain Bacteria; phylum Pseudomonadota; class Alphaproteobacteria; order Rhizobiales; family Rhizobiaceae; genus Allorhizobium. The sequence continues at coordinate 3,098 of DATGWU010000742.1, read as the reverse complement.
ATCCGGAAGTCGTGCCCCCCTCGATCATCGTGCGCGCGAGCTACCCCGGGGCAAACCCGACCGTCATCGCCCAAACAGTGGCAACGCCGCTCGAAGAGCAGATCAACGGCGTCGAGGACATGCTCTACATGTCGAGCCAGGCGACGTCCGACGGTGTGCTTACGGTCACCGTCACCTTCAAGCTCGGGACCGACCCGGACAAGGCCCAACAGCTCGTTCAAAACCGCGTCGCGCAGGCCGAGCCGCGCCTGCCGGCAGAGGTACGCGCGCTCGGCCTGACGACGGCCAAGAGCTCGCCCGACTTCATCATGGTCGTCAACCTGGTGTCCGACGACGACAGCTACGACATCACCTACCTCCGCAACTATGCCACCCTGAACGTCAAGGATCGGCTGGCACGGATCGAAGGTGCCGGCCAGGTCCAGGTCTTCGGTGCCGGCGACTATTCCATGCGAATCTGGGTCGATCCGCAGAAGGCGGCCGAGCATTCGCTTGCCGCCAGCGACATCACCAACGCGATCCGCGGCCAGAACGTGCAGGCGGCCGCCGGCATCATCGGGGCATCGCCGAGCGTCCCCGGCACCGGGTTGCAGCTCAACGTCAATGCACAGGGCCGGCTGCAGACGCCGGAGGAATTCGGCAATATCATCGTCAAAAGCGGTGAAAACGGCGAGATCACGCGCCTGCGCGACGTCGCCCGCGTCGAGCTTGGCGCCGCCGACTACACGCTGCGTTCGCTGCTCGACGGCAAACCCGCGGTCGCGGTGGCAGTTCTCCAGGCACCGGGCTCGAACGCAATCGAGATCGCCGACAATGTCCGCGCGACCATGGACCAGCTGCAACTGGCCATGCCTCAGGGTGTTAGATACGAGATCGTCTACGACACGACCAAGTTCGTGCGCGCCTCCATCGAAAAGGTCGTGGAAACCCTGCTCGAAGCCGTCGGCCTGGTCGTCCTCGTCGTCATTCTCTTCCTGCAGACCTGGCGTGCCTCGATCATTCCGCTGATCGCCGTCCCGGTCTCGATCATCGGTACATTCGCGGTGATGTACGCCTTCGGCTTTTCGATCAACGCACTGACGCTGTTCGGCCTCGTGCTGGCGATCGGTATCGTCGTCGACGACGCGATCGTCGTCGTCGAAAATGTCGAGCGAAACATCGAGAACGGGCTGTCGCCCCGCGACGCGACCTACCGGGCCATGCGTGAAGTGTCGGGACCCATTATCGCCATCGCGCTGGTGCTAGTGGCGGTGTTCGTGCCGCTCGCCTTCATTAGCGGCCTGTCGGGCCAGTTCTACCGGCAGTTCGCGCTGACGATCGCCATCTCGACGGTCATCTCCGCCATCAATTCGCTGACGTTGTCGCCGGCGCTTTCGGCTCTTCTCCTGAAGGATCACCATGCGCCGAAGGACCGGCTGACGCGGATCATGGACGGGGTCTTCGGCTGGTTCTTCCGCGGCTTCAACCGTGCCTTCGGGGCAGCCTCCAACGGGTACGGCCGTTCGGTGGGTGGGCTCCTGTCGCGCAAGAGCCTCGTCATGGCCGTCTATCTCATCCTCGTCGGTGCGACCTACACAATGTTCACCACCGTTCCGGGCGGCTTCGTGCCGGCGCAGGACAAGCAGTACCTGATCGGCTTCGCCCAGCTTCCCGATGGCGCCACGCTCGATCGAACGGAACAGGTGATCCGGAAGATGAGCGATATCGCGCTCGAACAGCCGGGCGTCGAACATGCGATCGCCTTCCCCGGCCTGTCGATCAACGGCTTCACCATCGGCTCCAACGCCGGCATCGTGTTTGCCGTTCTCGACGACTTCGAAGACCGGAAGACGCCCGACCTGTCGGGCGGCGCGATCGCCATGGCACTGAACCAGAAATATGCCGGCATCCAGGATGCCTTCATCGCCATGTTCCCGCCCCCACCCGTCAACGGCCTCGGCCAGACGGGCGGCTTCAAGCTGCAGATCGAGGACCGGGCGGGCTACGGCTACCAGGCGCTCGACGAGGCGGCCAAGGCGGTCCTCGCCAAGGCCTACCAGACGCCCGAACTGGCAGGCATCTTCTCGAGCTTCCAGGTCAACGTGCCGCAGCTCTACGCTGACGTCGACCGCGCCAAGGCCGAGCAGCTCGGTGTTGCCGTGACGGACATCTTCGAGACACTGCAGATCTATCTCGGCTCTCTCTACGTGAACGACTTCAACGCCTTCGGGAGAACCTACAGCGTGCGCGTCCAGGCGGACGCGAACTTCCGTGCCGAAGCCGCCGATATCGGGGCGCTGAAGGTCCGGTCGCGATCAGGCGAGATGATCCCGCTGTCGGCCTTGCTCAATGTCGACGAAACCACGGGGCCTGAACGCACGACCCGCTACAACGGCTTCCTCGCCGCCGACGTCAATGGCGGCCCGGCACCGGGCTTCTCCTCGGGCCAGGCGCAGGCGGCGATCGAGAAGATCGTCAGGGAGACCGTTCCGCAGGGCATCGATTTCGAATGGACGGACCTGACCTACCAGGAGATTCTCGCCGGCAATTCGAGTGTGGTCGTGTTTCCGCTCGCGCTGCTTCTCGTCTTCCTGGTTCTCGCCGCCCAGTACGAGAGCCTGACCCTACCGATCGCGATCATCATGATCGTGCCGATGGGGATTCTCGCGGCCCTGACGGGCGTGTGGCTCACCGGTGGAGACAACAACATCTTCACGCAGATCGGCCTCGTGGTTCTCGTCGGGCTGTCGGCAAAGAACGCAATCCTGATCGTGGAATTCGCCCGCGAGTTGGAACTGCACGGGCGAACACCGGTTCAGGCGGCGATCGAGGCGAGCCGGCTCCGGCTTCGACCGATCCTGATGACGTCCATGGCCTTCATCATGGGCGTAGTGCCTCTCGTCGTCTCGACAGGCGCCGGCGCCGAGATGCGCGCCGCGATGGGCGTCGCCGTCTTTTCCGGCATGATCGGGGTCACCTTCTTCGGCATCTTCATGACGCCGGTCTTCTACGTGCTGGTCCGCAGGCTGACCGGCAATCGGGCCCTCGTTCATCACGAGATCCATCCCGATTTCCTTCAGCAGGCACCACATGGTGCGGCGGATGCCGCGCATGACGGC
>DATGWU010000741.1:0-2907 GCA_035299345.1 Rhizobium sp. | reverse complement strand
AGATGCACCTCTTCCTGCTCAGGCACTCGATGACCTTCTTTGCCAACGAGTTCGCCGGGCGCGTGGCGACCAAGGTCATGCAGACCTCGCTTGCGGTGCGTGAAGGGGTGATGAAGGTGCTCGACGTTTTCGTCTACGTCGTCACCTATTTCATCTCGATGATCGTCATCGTCGCCACGGCCGACCTGAGGCTCGTCGTGCCGCTCGTGATCTGGATCGTCGTCTACGTGTCGATCGTCAGCTATTTCGTTCCGCGGCTGCGGAAGGTATCGGCCGATCAGGCGGATGCGCGCTCGATGATGACGGGCCGGATCGTCGACAGCTACACCAACATCGCGACGGTGAAGCTGTTCTCCCATGCCGGCCGCGAGGAAGACTATGCCCGCAACGGCATGGACGAGTTCCTCGTCACCGTGCACCGGCAGATGCGGATGGTGACGCTCTTCCACGTCCTCGTCTACGTCAACAACTGCATCGCGCTCTTCGCCGTCGGATCGCTGTCGATTTCGTTCTGGCTGGGCGGCTCGATCTCGGTCGGGGCGATTGCGATCGCCATCGGCCTCGCCATGCGCATCAACGGCATGTCGCAGTGGATCATGTGGGAGGTCTCGGCGCTCTTCGAGAACATCGGCACCGTCTATGACGGCATGAAGATGATGACCAAGGCGCACGACGTCATCGATGCACCCGGCGCCAGGGCGTTGACGGTGGAGAAGGGCGAGATCGTCTATGATCACGTCCGCTTCCACTACGGCAAGGCGAAGGGCGTCATCGAGGACTTTTCGCTGGTCGTGAACCCGGGCGAGAAGGTCGGTCTGGTCGGACGCTCCGGCGCCGGCAAGACGACGCTCATGAACCTGCTGCTGCGCTTCTACGACCTCGAGAAGGGACGCATCCTGGTCGACGGTCAGGACATCGCGACGGTGTCGCAGGACAGCCTGCGCTCGATGGTCGGCGTCGTCACCCAGGACACCTCGCTCCTCCACCGTTCGATCCGCGACAACATCGCCTACGGTCGTCCGCAGGCGAGCGACGCGGAGGTGATCGAGGCGGCGAAGCGGGCGAATGCCTGGGAGTTCATCGAGGGGCTCGTCGACTACAAGGGCCGCACCGGCCTTGACGCGCAGGTGGGCGAACGCGGCGTCAAGCTCTCCGGCGGCCAGCGGCAGCGCATCGCGATCGCCCGGGTGTTCCTCAAGAACGCCCCGATCCTCGTGCTCGACGAGGCGACGTCCGCACTTGACTCGGAAGTCGAGGCGGCGATCCAGGAAAGCCTGTTCTCGCTCATGGAGGGCAAGACGGTGATCGCGATCGCCCACCGGCTTTCGACGCTGACGCAGATGGACCGGCTAATCGTGCTCGACAAGGGCCGGATCATCGAGACCGGCACCCATAGCGAACTGGTGGCGCTCGGCGGCATCTATGCCGACCTCTGGAATCGGCAGTCCGGTGGCTTCCTAGCCGACCGCGACCTCGACGAGACGGAGCAGGCGGCGGAGTAACTCCGCCGTCGGCAAAGACAACGGGCTCACGCCTTCCCGGCTGTCGCCGCATCACCACTCGTGGTGCGGTGGCACCCGTCCTTTCCGCGGCGTGGGAATCCGCCTATATCCCTTTCATGCTGTTTCGTCCGATCGCCCGCCTCTTCGAGAACTGGATCGACCCCTTTGCGCGTTCGGACGACCTGCGTCCGCCGGAAGGGACTGCCGCCTTCATCTGGTTCTACGTGCGCCAGGCGAAGTGGGCCTTCGCCGCCATGGCCGTTCTCGGCGGTGCGGTCGCCATGCTGGAGGCGGCGCTCTTCTGGTTCGTCGGCAGGCTCGTCGACCTCCTCGATACCGTGCCGCGCGGTGCCGGTTGGGACGGGCTGCTCGCGGCACACGGCGTGGAGCTTGCCGTGATGGCGCTGACCGTGCTCGTCGTGCGCCTCGTCGTGGTGACGCTCGGCGCGCTGGTCGAGGAACAGGTCATCGTCCTCAACTTCTTCAACCTCGTGCGCTGGCAGGCGCATGTGCACGTGGCGCGGCAGGCGCTCTCCTTCTTCCAGAACGATTTTTCCGGCCGCATCGTCACCAAGGTCTGGTCGGCAGGGCAGGCGACCGGCGACCTGATGACCTCGCTGCTGCAGGTTGCCTGGTTCATGGTCATCTACACGGTGTCGACCATGGCGCTCGTCGCCCAGCTCGACTGGCGGCTGGCGGCGGTCATCGCCGGCTGGGTGGTCATCTTCCTCGTGCTCGCGCGCTATTTCGTGCCGCGCATCCGACGCCATGCGCGGGCGACGGCGGAGGTCGCGTCGATGCTGAACGGCCGGCTCGTCGACAGCTATTCCAACATCCAGACGCTGAAGCTCTTCGGCCGGGAGCGCGAGAACGACCATTATATCCGCGCCGGCTTCGACCGGTTCCAGGCGACGCTCACGCCTTTCGCCCGGCTTCTGACCGGCGTGCGGGCGGCGCTTGCGACGCTCTCCGGCGTGATGATCCTGATGGTCGCCGCCCTTTCGGTGGATCTCTGGTTCAAGGGCGCGGTCACCGCCGGCGGCGTCGCCTTCACGCTCGGCCTCGTGCTGCGCCTCAACATGCTGCTCGGCCGCATGATGACGCAGATGAACAGCATCATGCGCAACATCGGCACGATCCAGAACTCGGCGGAACTCGTCTCGAAGCCGCTGGCGCTCGTGGATCGTCCCGGAGCCGCGGAGCTCAAGGTGGCGCGGCCGGAAATCCGCTTCGAGGACGTCTCCTTCCACTACGGCAGGAAGAGCGGCGTCATCGATCACCTGACGCTGACCGTCCGGCCCGGCGAAAAGGTCGGCATCGTCGGCCGCTCGGGCGCCGGCAAGTCGACGCTCGTCAACCTGCTCTTGCGCTTCTACGATCTCGAAGGCGAACGCATCCTGATCGA
>DATGWU010000740.1:0-3386 GCA_035299345.1 Rhizobium sp. | reverse complement strand
GGGCTGAACGAGATCTGCCGCACCGGTATCGCTGCGATGAATCGCGGCTCGCAGGGGATGTAAAGCCATCCCTGCCTACGGACTGAACGGGCGGCCTGGTGCCGCCCGTTTTGTTTTGGGCGTTCGCCGAGGAAGGTTTGCGGGAACGGCGTTTCAGAACATCGACATCTGGGCGGGTGTGGGCTTCTCCACGTTTCCCGCGTCCGTGCTGGGCTCCGCTTCGGCGACCTTCTCCTTACCGGATCTTGCGACGCCATTCGCGCGAGCTCCTGCCGGCTGGTCGTCCTCGGGCTGAGCCGGCGTCGTGCTCCCGGTCACGCCGAGGTCTTGCAGAAAGCCCGCAAGGCATGGTTCCAGCACCTTCTGCGCCAGGGCGTAGTGGACGAACTGCCCGCGCTTTTCCCGCGAGACGAGACCGGCGCCCTCGAGGATCGCCAGGTGTTGCGAGATGGAGGGCTTGGCCATGGTGAAGTGCGAGGCGATCTCGCCGGCGGTGAGGCTGGAGGCGGCGAGATGCCTCAGGATTGTCCGGCGCGGTGCTGCCGCCAGCGCCTGAAAGATCTTCTGCTCCAGCTTTTCGTCCCTGCCGGTTGCTGCCGTCTTCTTGCCGCGCTTCTTCATGTTCCGTCGCCCTGTTTGCGTCGGCGCAGATATTTCCGGAATTGCGTTCTCAGGCAATCCCCTCCGGCGTTCTCTGGTGGATGCATGGCAATTAGTTAACAAGCTAATTCGGCAATTCTCCTCAGGCCACTTGCTCGGCAGCCTCGCCACGGCAAAGCGTCATGCTTTCGGGCTCCGCTCAGATCATCGCCAGCGGCATCTTGTGCTCAGGCGGGGGGAAGACCGCGTCGAGGGCTGCCCAGTCGTCCTCGGTCAAGTGGAGATCGACGGCGTCACGGTTTTCGCGCACGCGGCGGAGGTTCGACGACTTCGGGATGGCGATCACGCCTTCGCGCCTCAGAAGAAAGGCGAGGGCGACTTGCGCTGGTGTCGCCTGATAGGCCTTGGCGATGTGGATCAGCTCCGGATGATGGGCGAGCCGGCCCTGCTCGATCGGCGAATAGGCCATGACCGCCACGCCGCGGGCCCGGCACCAGGGAAGCAGGTCGTATTCGATGCCGCGCTGGCCGAGATTGTAGAGTACCTGGTTGGCCACGCAATTGGCGCCGTCGGGCAGGGCGAAAAGCTCCTCCATGTCGGCGAGGTCGAAATTCGACACGCCCCAGGCGCCGATCTTGCCGGCGGCCTTCAGCTCTTCGAAGGCGGCGACGGTGTCGGCGAGCGGATGTTCGCCGCGCCAGTGCAGGAGGTAGAGGTCGAGACGATCGGTCTTCAGGCGTCGGAGACTGTTCTCACACGCGGCGATCGTGCCGGATCGGCTGGCGTTCCACGGATAGACCTTGCTGACCAGAAATACATCGTCGCGCCGGTCTTCGAGGGCAATGCCCACCACGCGCTCGGCGCCGCCCTCGCCATACATCTCGGCCGTATCGATCAGCGTCATGCCGAGATCGAGACCGAGCCGCAGACTGTCGATCTCCTCCCCGGCGCGGGCCTTTACCTCGCCCATCTGCCAGGTGCCGAGTCCCAGCGCGGGAACGGTAACACTGCCGGGCAGGGTGACGGTCGGGACCGGATCATGCATCGCTTCTTCCTCTTGGCTTCTGTCAAGCGGAGCATAGCAGGCGGCATCAAGCCGGCAAGCCGCCGGCATGGTCCGGATCGGGGCGGGTTCGCGTGTCACTGCAACAATTCCGCGCTGGACCGGCCGATCGTGCCGGCTATGTTGACCTGACGAAAAACAAGTTTCCGACAGGATGGCCATGACCTCCGAAATGCTGATCGCGCTGACGCTGTTTGCCTTCTCGACCTCGATCACGCCGGGGCCGAACAACATGATGCTGCTCGCCTCCGGCGTGAATTTCGGCTTCCGGCGCACGGTTCCGCATATTCTCGGCATCGAGCTCGGCTTCGGGGCACTGATCCTCGCCGTCGGCCTCGGCGTCGGAACGATCCTTTCGGCCGAGCCGCGACTCTATCTGGCTCTCAAGGTGGTGGGTGGCGGCTACCTTCTCTGGATGGCCTGGCACATCGCCATGACGCGGCAGATGGGGGAGGCGGCCGGCGAGGCGCGCCCCTTCAGTTTCGTTCAGGCGGCGCTCTTCCAGTTCGTCAACCCGAAGGCCTGGGTCATGGCGGCCGGTGCGGTCGCGGCTTATCAAAGCCCCAATTCCTACATCCGCGATTCCGCCCAGATCTTTCTCGCTTTTATGTCGGTCGGCATCTTCTGCACGGCCGCCTGGGTCGGTTTCGGCTCGGTGCTCAAGGGCTGGTTGTCCGATCCCGTCAGGCTCAAATGGTTCAACATCACTATGGCGGTGCTGCTGGTCGCAAGCTTGTGGCCGATGCTAAAATAACGCGATCGACGGTCTGGCAAGCATCAGCCAGATAATCGCGAGGACGGCGAAGAAGGCGGGAAAGCCGCAGGCGAACCAAATCCTGTAGAGAGATGTGAAGGCCGGCGGCAGAGCCGTGCCCGCCAAGGCGGCCGCACGCGCGATATCGCGCAGCTTCAGTTGAAGCCAGACGACCGGCAGCCAGAATAGGCCCGTGATCACATAGAGCGCCAGCGCCAGCACGATCCAGCCCTCGGTGAGCGGCCAGCCTATCGCTTTCGCCAGGAGATAGCCGGTGATCGGCTGTACGATCACGGCTGTCGCCGTGAAGACCGTATCCGCAATAACCACCGTGCCGGCGACGTGGGCCACGACTGCCGGCTCGCGCGTGCGCTGCGCGACCACCATGAAGAAGGCAATGCCGGCGCCCGTCCCGAGCAGTACCGTCGCCCCGATGACATGGAGGAAGCGGAGGAGAATGTCGATCGGCATCAGCGGTGATCCAGGGTGGCGAGGCTTGTGAGCGTGAGCAGCACCGACGGCAGGACCTTGACCAGCGGGCCGAGTGGATCGAGCCAGAGAGTCGGCTCCACGACGGATGCGGCGGCCAGGTAGAGCGCGGTGACGGCGAGCATGCCGAGGAGGGCGCGACGAGCGAGCGGGCGCAGGAGCACGCAGACCCCGAGCGTTATGTCGATGAGGCAGGAAAGCAGCGTCGCGGCTGTCGCTGCCGGCGGCGGCAACAGCGGCAGGAAGTGGCTTGCGGCCCCCTCGACGTCGGCAAGCGGCAAAAGGCCGGAGAGCAGCCAGAAGAGCGACAGGGTGACGATCACCGGCGCCTTCATGAGGTAGAGGCGGGCAAACCAGAGGTCCTGCACGCCGGACGGATGGGCGGCCAGCGTTTCCGAAAGTGTCCGCATGGCAAACGGTGGCGGTTTCCCGTCGTCACGGCGGGTGACGCCGCCTTCCATGACCGTCATCGCGGTTGAG
>DATGWU010000739.1:0-2811 GCA_035299345.1 Rhizobium sp. | reverse complement strand
CCCAGAACCGTCTCGCCGGACAAGCCGCCTCGGTCGCCCGCACCTTCTCCGAGGCAGGCGACGCGATCGCCGGCAAGATCGCGGAGGCCGAAGCGATCGTCGATACGCGGATCTCTTCTCTCGCCGGCACGCTCGCCGATGCGGGCAGCACGCTCGAAGCGCGCGCCGCCGCCATCCGTGAAGCCCTTGCCGGAAACACCGAAGAACTCGCGACCACGATGGACTCGGTCGACAAGGCGCTCGAAGCACGCGGCAACGCGATCCGAACCGTTCTCGACGAGCGGACCCGCGAACTGAACTCCATGCTCGCCGGCCGCTCTGCGGAACTGTCGCGGATCATCGACGAGAAGGCCCTGCCTGTCATCGCCGGCTATGCCGAAACGGGGCGCGTCGCCGCCGAGCGGATCACCGAGGCCGCTCGCGAGAGCGCCGAACGGCTGCGTGCGGAAAATGGCGCGGTGCTCGATGCCCTGACCGAACGCGCGGAACATGCCGCTCAGGCGCTTGGCGCCGTCGAGGCAAGCCTCGCCGAGAAAGCCGGCACGCTCATCGAGCGGCTTGCCGAGAGCAATTCCGGGCTCACGGAAATGGTCGAGCAGGCAGCGTCGAACATCGCCGCCGCCGACGAGCGCTTCGGCGAGACGACGGCTCGCTTCGCGGACACGACGGCCCAGGCCGCCGACCTCCTGCAGACATCGAGCCGCCTTCTCGAAGGCAAGCTCGAGAAGCTCGCCTCCGTCTCCGACCAGACCTTGTCTCAGGTCTCTTCGATCGTTGGCCGCTTCGGCGACCACTCCAAGGTGCTGAGCCAGGCCTCCGAGCTTCTTGGTGCGGCGCAGTCGAACCTCGTCGGCACGTTGGAGGAACGCCAGCAGTCGCTGCGCGACCTCGCAGTCGGTCTGGTCAAGCGTTCGGAGGAGATCGAGACGACGATGCGCGGCCTCGGCTCCATGGTCGAGTCCGCCTTCGAGCGGGCCGAACAGCGCTCCGGCCAGGTTGCAGGCAATCTGCGCCAGAGCATCCAGTCCTCCTTCGTTGACATCGGCAAGATCCTGTCCGACACGGAGAAGCAGGCCCAGTCGACCGCCACCAACATGCGCGACGCGCTGCTCTCGGCCGGCGAGGAGGCCAACAAATCGATCGAGAAGACACTCTCGGAAGCCGAACAGCGCTCCGGCGAGTTGGCCGACCGCCTGCGGGGCGGGCTCTCTGCGTCGCTGGGCGATGTCGAACGGCTGCTCGGTGATGCCGGCCGCAAGTCCGACGGCGCCGCCAACCACCTTCGGGAGGTCATGCGCGAGGCGGTCGAGGAAGCGGTTACCCGCTTCTCGGGTGCCACCGACGAGATCCGTCGCTCGGCCCAGGAGATCCGCAAGGAACTCGATGCGACCCGCGGCGAGCTGAAGCGCGGTGCCTTCGATCTTCCGGAAGAAGCCAAGGAAAGCGCGGCTGCGATGCGCCGAGCGGTGGCCGAACAGATCAAGGCGCTGCAGGATATTTCGCAGCTCGTCGGTCGCTCCACCCAGCAACTCGAGATCGCCGAACCCGTCGCCCGCAAGCCGGTTGAGACCCGTCCTGCCGAACCGCCGCGGAAGGCCGTCGCTCCGGCTCCCGCCGTGGTTCCCGGCCCGCAGCCGGTACCTGCCCGGCCGGCCGAGACCCCCGCCCTTCGTGGCAGCTTCGGCCTTGAGCAGAAGGCCGCCGTGTCGACGACGCCGGCACGACAGGAGACCGGAGGCTGGATCAGCGACCTGCTTCGTGGCGCCTCGCGCGACGAACAGGAGCCGAACGCTCCGCAGGGCCGTGTCGCCCAGCCCAAGGCGACGGAGCCCGCACCGCGGGCCGCCGACAGCCGCAATCCGCGCCACATGGTGGAATCGCTGAACTCACTGTCGGTCGACATCGCCCGCGCCATCGACCACGACGCCTCGGTGGAACTGTGGCGGCGCTACCAGCGCGGCGAGCGCGACGTGTTCACCCGTCGGCTCTATACGCTGAAGGGGCAGCAGACCTTCGACGAGATCAAGCGCAAGTACGACCGCGAGCCGGAATTCCGCGTCGCCGTCGACCGCTACATCGCCGATTTCGAGAAACTGCTCGCAGACGTCGCCCGCACCGACCGCGACAAGACGGTGACGCAATCCTACCTCACCTCGGACACCGGCAAGGTGTACACGATGCTCGCCCACGCCGCCGGCCGCTTCGGCTGAACGGTACGAGGACGCGACAAACGAGAAAGCCCCGGAATGGCGGTCACCATTCCGGGGCTTTCTCGTTTCTACCGAATGAAGGTGCGTCAGAGCAAAGTCAGCGTCCAGGTGACCATTTCGCCGGTGACCTCGGCAAAGGCGCGGTCGAGCGCGCGGACATAGGACGGGCTCGACGCCCCCGCGGCAGGAGCGCTGGCGGAAAACAACCTTTGCGCCCTGACGGTGCCGTTGCGGTCATCGACGAGCTTCAGCGATATCTCGACCACGGCGCGGTCGCTGCCTGTCGTGTCGATCTCGAAGGCGCGGATATCGGTAACGAGCTGGTAGTCGATCGCGAGCCCCTGCCCCGGCTTGCCGACGCCGCCGATCCGGCCGGTATTCTCGAAGGCCTCGACGAGCTTCGATTGCACCATGCGCGGCAGGCGATCGCTCCACTGCGACTTGGCGAGATACTGGATTTCGGAGGGCGAGACCCGCACCATGATCTGGTCGCTGTCCAGCGCCTTCAGCGCAGAGGGGTCGGCAATCAGGATCTGGCGCTTCTTCGCCTGAGCCTTCGTCTCGACGGTCGCCGCCACCGAGAGATCGAACGTGTCGTTCT
>DATGWU010000738.1:0-4157 GCA_035299345.1 Rhizobium sp. | reverse complement strand
ATCACGTCCGCCGCCTTCGAGGCCGAGTAGGCTGCGATCGCATCAGCATTCCGGATCAATGCAACAACATCATTCTTCAGGAAGCAGAACCGATGCTTCGCGTTGTAGGTCATCGCCTTGCACTGGCCGTCGCTCTCGCAGGCCGCCCGACAGCCCTGAAAAGTCACATCCTTCAGCGTGGCGTAGTCGAAGCCGATGGCATCGTATCCGTGAGCGTCCAGAAGGGTCACCGAAACCGAGGATCGGGGAAGCGCAGTCACTGTCTCCTGCTTCTGCGACGAGGCCTCAACCTCGGGTTTCCCGAAGCACATCACCTGGTGGACGGACGGCGTGACCTTGTCCGCGAGATCGGCGGTTGAAAGCGTGGACTGTCCGTCCTGTCGGTCTCCGGACTGGCTTGCGAGGTTCTGTGACTGCATGAAGAGATCGGCCACAGACGCTCGAATGGCGAAGTTGACGTTCTGTGCCGTGATCCCGATCTGATCGGCAGCCTGCTTCGAGAAGGTGGCGCTCGTGATCCCCAGCAGGAAACCGTCGCGATCCACAACGGGGCCACCGGAGTTGCCCGGCTGGATCGGCGTCGAAATCTGGATGTAGCGCGTGTCGTTCCGGAGGCCGGCGAGCGCGTTTACATTTCCGGTCGTGATCTTCACGGAATCGGCCAACAAATCCGCAAGGGGATAGCCGATGGCGACGATGTCCTCGCCGAGGCGGATAGGTGCGCGCCTGAAGGTGAGAGGAACCATCGGTGTGTCTGCGGTCACTTTGATCAAGGCGAGATCGTTGGTCGCGTCAATCCTCGGATCGGTCGCAACACCCCTGCCCTTCACCTCCACACGGTCGCAGCCATCTACGACATGGGCGTTCGTCATGAGCCAGCCGTCCGCGGTGACAGCGAATCCTGTTCCGGAGGATCTCGGTTCCTCTGCGGCGGCATCCATCACCACGGCAACCGCAAGGATTCCGGCCACAACAATCCGCGCAAACATCTTCATCGTCAGCCCCTCAATACAAGGCAACCTAAACTCTCTGGGCGAAGGAATTCAATGAGGTCATTTGCGAAGGTAGCTCTTTGCACCACTGTCGGTGTAGCAGAACCGCCCGCCACGAGGCCCTGTGCAGAATGCCCCTGAACGACACAGGCACTCTTCGTCTGCCGCCGGGGCCATCGATTGCGTTGCGCTACCCATCAGCCCCATGGCACCGCCCATCGTGGCGGCGCATGATTTCTTGCTGGCGCTCACCGAGCCGTCGTTGCAGATGAATGTATCGCCACGGCAACCTGCGATGCCACCCTTCCTCCCACTGCAGGGAGTATTCGCCGCCTGAAGACTTGCTGCGTGCATAAGAGCAGTGGCGACCACGAGGACGCGCCAAGTACCATGGCAAGCCCGAAAGCGCTCTATCGCTCCGAGGAAGATCATCATGCGGGTGCGGTCGTCGCCCCCAAGGTGAGCATTCCATCACGAACCTGCAGGGTCCCCTGCTCCTTCAGCAGTTCGATCCGGGACACGATCAAATCTCTCAACTGACTGCTGGTGGCGCGGAATCCCAGTCCCCTCGCAATGGCATTGACGGCTTCGTCGTCGGTCGCGCCGAAGCTCGTCTCGATGATCGAGGTAAGCCCCTCGTCGATCTCCATCGGCGGGATCATGTCGATTCTGCGCAGCCCGGGCGAAGTGACCATGTTGCGGTCGCGTATGCGAACTATGGCGCCTGGCCAGAGGAGGAAATCTCCTGAGCGAAGAATCTCACCCGAGTTCACGGCGACACAGATGGCGTTGCCGACATGCGCATCGATCCGGCTTCCTGCCCGCTGGAGACCCCAGGCAGTTCGGATTCGGGTCACCACCTCGTCCCTATGCACGGGGCCTTCGACCTCGACCGTCTCCTTGATCAACTTGACCAGCATCCCTGTCGGAGCTTCATGAAGCTCGCCCACGATATTTGGCTTCAGCGAAGCCTCCTCGTAGAGATTCGAGCCACCTCCATCCGTCGATACCGGCTGGAGACCGATCTCCGTCACAGTGGCGCGTTCGATTGTCACGACTTCCACCGGAACCGCCCGAGAAGATGCATGCGTGCGATCTGCTCCAGACAAAGCATTCATCTTGGCCTGTTCGATGGCGGCAATCAGGCGATCGAGTTCGGCCTTAGGCCTCTGGAACCAATCCGAACTCCATATGCGGTGGATCGTCCAGCCATGATCCTCAAGCACCGCTTGTCTCAGTCGGTCACGGTCACGCGCCGAACGGGAGTCATGGTAGGATGCACCGTCGCATTCAATCCCAATGAGGTAGCGGCCGGGGACCGCATCGTCAGCCACGGCAAGGTCGATGAAGAACCCGGCAATGCCGACCTGCGGATGAACCTGGTAACCCCTCTCCTGGAGGGCCGCCATCACTTGTTCCTCGAACACGCTGTCCATCGCCCGGTCAGAGCGGTGTGACATCGAAAGCCGCCCTGTCCGCGCGTAGTGAAGGAAGAGCTTGAAGGCAAACACGCCCTTCCCCTTGCCGCGTTCGAGATCGATGTCCTCGTCGGTGATGGAAGCGTATACCTCGCAGCGTCGCTTGGCGCGGCTGATCAGGACATTGAGGCGGCGCTCGCCTCCTTCGGCACCCAAGGGCCCGAAGCGCATGCCCATGTAGCCTTGGGCATTCTTTGCATATGCAACGGAGATCAGGATCACGTCGCGCTCGTCGCCCTGGACGTTTTCGAGGTTCTTCACGAAGAACGGTTCGTGGGGATGAGCGTGGAAGAACTCCTCGGTCTGAGGATTGAGACGGCGCAGCAGTTCCAGTTGGTCCTGGATTTCGCGCCGCTGCTTTATCGAGAACGCGGCAACGCCGAGCGAAAGATGCGGCGAATGCAGAGCGTGGCGGATGATCGCCTCGGCGACGACCTTGGCCTCCACCTTGTTCACCCCATCCTCGAACACTCCGCCAGGCACGTGATGGAACCGCAGCCCCATCCCGGCTTCCTGCGTGTATGGGCTCGGCACGATGAACAGCTTGCTGTCGTAGAATTGCGAATTCGAGATGGCAATCAGCGACTGGTGGCGGCTGCGGTAGTGCCAGCGCAGCATGCGCTCCGGCAGACCGCGCGCCGAGAAGAGGCCCAGGATGCTCTCAATGTCGGAGACCTGTGCGCCTTCCTGATCATCGTCGTCCTCGGTCCCCCCGGAGGTCATTTTCGAGAAGAACTTCGTCGGAGGTAGCTGGCGTTCGTCGCCAACGACGACAACCTGCTTCGTACGGGCGACAGCGCCGAGCGCATCGACAGGCTGAATCTGACTCGCTTCATCCATGACGAGAAGATCGAATTCGAGAACGCCCGGCGGAAGGAACTGTGCGATCGACAGCGGGCTCATCATGAATACCGGCTTCAAGGCCTGGATTGCGGGCGAAGCCCGCTGCATGAGTTGCCGGATCGGCATGTGTCCACGTCGGCGCGCCATCTCCGCACGCAGAACACCGACAGGTCCGATACCACTGATCGAGGGGATTTTCCGATGATGCGCCCGCACGACTTCCAGGCGAGACAGGCTCATGCGGCTGCGGTCGAGCGATGCGAATTCACCGACCAGTCTGCCATGCACCTCGCCATCGAAACGGGCGAGTTCAGGATCCAGGGCATGCTGATGACGCAGGATCGCTTCGTAGAACGCCATTTCGAAATGAGGAATGATATCGGACGGGGAAATGCGGCCGTCCTCAAGACGCTCGACAAGGGCACCGACACCCATGTTCGCGGCATCGCCTGCACGGCCATTGTAGGCAGCAAACTTCGAAAGCTGCTCCTCGTTCTCGATCCAACGGATCAGCTTGGCGGCTATCTGGGACAACGGCGCGCCGGCCACATCGCTTGTTCCAAAGAGCATATCCAGATCCGCCTTCAGGAACTGAAGGATTTCCGACACGGTGGCTGCGAAGGCATCTCCTTGAGCCGCAGCCTGCCGCGCCTTCTCGGCCACCCCCACACGATCGGCGACACGAGTAGCAAGAAGCCTGATGTCGCCATTCCGCGATATCCAGTCGCAAATGACGGACAGCTCCTGCCACTCGGACAAGGAATCCTTCCAAAGCCCCCCGAATGCCGCTCGGCCGAGATCCGCCGACGCATCAATGGAGCTTCTGCGAGCCTGGGCGGCCGCA
>DATGWU010000737.1:0-4901 GCA_035299345.1 Rhizobium sp. | reverse complement strand
GTGATCGAAGACGTATTCGCCGCGGCTGTGGCTCTTGAGATAGCAGGGAACGGCGCCGAGCAGGGTTCCGGCGGCGTCCTCCAGCAGCAGATGATGGCCGAGCCAGCCGGTCTCGGCGGTCGCCGATCCCGACTCTTCGAGCGCGGAGAGGTATCCATGCGCGTTGAAGGGATTGTAACTCCCGCCCGCCTTGTCGCGACCAGTGCCTTCGAGCGTGGCCCAAAGCTCGGGCGGGATCGCTGTAAAGGACTGTTCGATCCGGATGGATACCTGTTGCGTCATGCTGCTCCCGTCAGGCGGTCGCGACCGTTTCCCTGGGGTCGAACCCCTCGAAGGTCATCTGCTCTGCATATTTATAGGTATGCTCCCGCATGATTTCATCCCTGACCGTCCAGGTAATGACCGGGATGCCGCGTTCGCGCTGGGCGGTGACGAAGCTGTTCGGCAGATGCGCGGCACAGTAGGAGATGAAGTCGAGCCCGAACTGCATCGCCTCGTCATGGACGAAGAAGGTTTCGGGCTTGGCGCCTTCCGCTGTCAGTCCGACCGGGTAGGGGCAGTCAAGCGACTTCAGGTCCTTCAGCAGCCAGTGGTCGAAGCTCATCAGCGCGACCTTGCCTTCATAGCCTTCGAGCACGTCGAGCACGGTCACGGCAAAGCCGTCATCCTCCTCGGCGCTGGTGCCCTTGAGCTCGATGACCAGCGGAACGCGGCCGTTGACGAGCGCCAGCATCTGACGGAGCGTCGGGATGCGGTCGGCGGTACCTCCGACCGAGAGCAGGCCGAGCTCGGCCGCCGTGCGCTCGCGCACGTCGCCGGCGATGCCGCAAAGCCGCTGCAGGTCATGGTCGTGGAACACGACGGGGACGCTGTCGGCCGAAAGCTGCACGTCGCATTCTATCGCGAAGCCGGCGTCGATCGCCCGCTGGAAGGCGGAAAGGGTGTTTTCCCAGACGGCCTTGTTCATGTCGTGGAAGCCGCGATGGGCGACCGGCAGGTCCTTGATCCAGCTGGCGTCGGTCACTGGCTGATCTCCAGGATCGCATCGATCTCGACGGCGGCGTTGAGCGGCAGGGCGGCCATGCCGACGGCGGCACGAGCATGCTTGCCGGCGTCTCCGAGAACATTGGCAATGAGGTTGGAGGCGCCGTTGATCACGAGGTGCTGCTCGGTGAAGCCCGGTGCCGAAGCGACGAACCCGTTGAGCTTGATGACGCGGGCGATGCGGCCGAGATCGCCGAGCGCCGCCTTTGCCTGTGCGAGAATGTTGATGGCACAGAGTTCCGCGGCCCGCTGGGCTGCCGCGAGATCGACGTCACTGCCGACCAGGCCGGTCACCGAAATCTTGCCGTCCTCCATCGGAAGCTGGCCGGAAAGGTAGAGCAGGTTGCCGCTGATGACGTACGGAACGTAGTTCGCGGCCGGCGCGGCGGCGACCGGAAGGCGGATACCCATGGCTTCCAGACGATTGTCGATTGTCTCGGACATTCTAGTTTCCCGGTTTTGTTGTAAACATTGAAAAAGAATCTTGCATTACACGAAGGCGTGCCTCGCTTTCGCCGGGACAGTTCTTATATCATCGCCAGCCAGTCCAACAGGAGGTTTTGAATGTTTCGCTCGAGCTATGCGGTTGCCGCTCTGGCCACCCTCGGAGCCGCCGGCTGGGCGGCGAGCGGGGCGGAAGCTGCCGCCGGACGGCTGGCGCCGCACAGGGCCATCTACGACGTCGAGCTGAAGGAAGCCTCCGAACGGGCCGGTATCGAGGCGATGCGCGGCCGTATGGTCTACGAATTCGACGGATCGGAATGTAAGGGCTACACCACCAACTTCCGCTTCGTGACCCGAATCGATACGGGCGAGCAGGTGCGGGTAACCGACCAGCAGAGCCGCACCTTCGAAGACATCGCCAACGGCAAGTTCCGGTTTGAGACGAAGTCGTTCACCGACGACCAGCTCGACAAGGACGTGAAGGGCAAGGCCGCCGATGATAACGGCCGGGTCAAGATCGAGATCGAAGGGCCGGCGAAGCGCGCCGTGGAACTGGTCGACAGCCGCTTCCCGGCCGAGCACATGCTGGAGGTCATCGACAGGGCGAGGAAGGGCGAGACCTTTTTCGAGGCACGCATCTTCGACGGCTCGGAGGACGGCGACCGCAGCTATCTGACGACCACGATCGTCGGCCATGCGACCGAACCGGGCAAGGACGAGCCGGATGCCGGAAGGGCGGGCGCCATGGCAGAGGCGAAGTACTGGCCGGTCTCGATCGCCTATTATGACGACAAGACGGCCGGGGACCAGTTGCCGGTCTATACCCAGTCATTCAAGCTCTACGAGAACGGCGTGACCCGCGACCTTACCCTCGACTACGGCGACTTCATCCTCAGCGGTCATCTCTCGAAACTGGAGATGCTCGAGGACCGCGGCTGCAAGTAGTCCTGCCAATACCGGTTCGCCGAAGCAATCTTTGCCGACAAAAGCCTTGATTTCCTGACGAACTCGCTATATGGCGAGCGGCATTCCACACGTAAGGCATGGGATTGTCCGGGAGAAATCCGGGCATTTCCGCCGGTGGCATTCTCGAAGAGGATGCTGTTCGCCTTGCGGAGGTTCAACCGGAAAAGGAGAAAAAGGCATGGCATTGCCTGATTTCAGCATGCGCCAGCTTCTGGAAGCTGGTGTTCACTTCGGCCACCAGACGCACCGCTGGAACCCGAAGATGAAGCCGTACATCTTCGGCGATCGTAACAACATCCACATCATCGACCTCGCGCAGACCGTGCCGATGCTTTCGCGCGCGCTGCAGGTCGTTTCCGACACCGTCGCCCGCGGCGGTCGCGTACTGTTCGTCGGCACCAAGCGTCAGGCTTCCGACCTGATCGCCGACAGCGCCAAGCGTTCGGCCCAGTACTACGTCAACTCCCGCTGGCTCAGCGGCATGCTGACCAACTGGAAGACCATTTCGAACTCGATCGCTCGCCTGCGCAAGCTCGACGAGATCCTCGCTTCGGACGCCCAGGGCTACTCGAAGAAGGAACGCCTCAACCTTGAGCGCGAACGCGAAAAGCTGAACAAGGCTCTCGGCGGTATCCGCGATATGGGCGGCACCCCGGACCTGATGTTCATCATCGACACCAACAAGGAAAAGATCGCAATCGATGAAGCCAAGCGCCTGGGTATCCCGGTCGTTGCCATCATCGACTCGAACTGCGATCCGGACCAGATCGACTACGCGATCCCCGGCAACGACGACGCCTCGCGCGCCATTGCTCTCTACTGCGACCTGATCGCCCGCGCGGCGATCGACGGTATCGCACGTCAGCAGGGTGCCTCCGGTCGTGACATCGGCGCTTCCGCCGAAGCCCCGATCGAGCCGGCGCTCGAAGACGAAGCCGGCGCCTGACGATGGCGAGCGGCGGAGCCTTTTCGGTCTTCGCCGCGTTTTCCTGATACGGGACGGGGCCGCTCTCAGCGATGCTGTTGGCGGCCTGTTCCTTTGCGGCGCGGACGTTTCGAATTCGCTGCCGCGATAGTCACCAGAGTTTATTACCGTGATGGCACTGCTTCATCACGTTGTCATACTTCCGGGTACAGTTCGTGCCCCAAACAGGGCGCCTTCCGTCGTTTCGGGGGCGGGCGCACCGCTTGAACCGACAAGAGGCAAACAATGACCGAGATCACTGCTGCAATGGTGAAGGAACTGCGCGAAAAGAGCGGCGCAGGCATGATGGATTGCAAGAAGGCCCTCGCCGAGAACAACGGCGACATGGAAGCCGCCATCGACTGGCTGCGCGCCAAGGGCATCGCGAAGGCTGACAAGAAGTCCGGCCGCACCGCAGCGGAAGGTCTCATCGGCATCGCCAGCGCCGGCACCAAGGCCGTCGTCGTCGAATTGAACTCCGAGACCGACTTCGTCGCCCGTAACGACGCCTTCCAGGACCTCGTTCGCGGCATTGCCGGCGTTGCGCTTTCGACCGACGGTTCGGTTGACGCGATTGCCGCCGCCACCTACCCGGCAACCGGCAAGTCCGTCGCCGAAAGCCTGAAGGACGCGATCGCCACCATCGGCGAAAATATGACGCTGCGTCGCGCGACCCTGCTTTCCGTCGAAGACGGCGTTGTCTCCACCTACGTCCACAACGCCGTCGCCGACGGTCTCGGCAAGCTCGGCGTGCTGGTCGCGCTGAAGTCGACCGGCAACAAGGATGCGCTGAACGCCATCGGCCGCCAGGTCGCCATGCACGTCGCCGCCACCAACCCGCTCGCCATCCGCGCCGAGGAAGTCGACGCCGCTGTCGCCGAACGCGAACGCAACGTCTTCATCGAGCAGTCGCGCGCTTCCGGCAAGCCGGACAACATCATCGAGAAGATGGTCGAAGGCCGCATGCGCAAGTTCTTCGAAGAAGTTGCGCTGCTGTCGCAGGCCTTCGTCATCAATCCCGACCTGACCGTCGGCGCTGCGATCAAGGAAGCCGAGAAGGAAGTCGGCGCACCGATCGAAGTCACCGGCATGGCTCGCCTGCTGCTCGGCGAAGGCGTCGAGAAGGAAGCGACCGACTTCGCCGCCGAAGTCGCGGCCGCTGCCAAGGGTTGATCGGTCCTTCGTCCTTCATTGGGAAAAACATGGGCATCGCGTGACAACGCGATGCCCTTCGTGTATCCGGCATCTAGTCATTCAAGGAGCGATCATGTCTTCCGCACCTCTCTATAAACGCGTTCTTCTGAAGGCCTCCGGGGAGGCCCTGATGGGCAGCCAGGGTTTTGGTATCGACGTGGCGGTCGCGGACCGTATCGCCTCCGATATCGCCGAAGCGCGGGCCATGGGTGTGGAAGTCGGCGTCGTGGTCGGCGGCGGAAATATCTTCCGCGGTGTCGCAGTGGCCTCCAAGGGCGGTGACCGGGTG
>DATGWU010000736.1:0-8137 GCA_035299345.1 Rhizobium sp. | reverse complement strand
ACGAGAAGTGGCCGATGATGACGGGCGAGCATCTTCACCCGGAGCTTCTCGATCTCGTGCCGGAGCTGCGCCGGCTCGTCCCGCCCGCCCGCATGTTCGACAAGGCAACCTATTCTCCGTGGTTCGACGGCACCCTCGACTGGATGCTGAAAGGAGAGCGGGTCACGAGCCTCGTGATATCGGGTGGCGAGACCGATGTCTGCGTGCTGACGGCCGTCCTCGGCGCGGTCGATCTCGGATATCACGTCGTCGTCCTCTCGGACGCCGTCTGCAGCGGTGCGGACGACACGCATGACGCATCGCTCGAGGTGCTCGGCGAGCGCTTTTCCGTGCAGGTGGAAACCTGCCGGACCGAGGCGTTCCTGTCTTCGCTGTGAGCCCAGGGTTTTGGGGAACCCGCATCAGGCGGGAACGGCAGGAGGTTGACCCTGGCCACGCTTCCGTGCACGTCTGAAGTCGCGTTGGCAGAAAACCTGAACGTCCTCCCGCCACGTGAACGCCAGGCGCTCTTGCCGTCCGTCTTTGATTACCGTGCGAGCTGTATCAAGGTTCCGGGCCGTCTCCGCCAGATTTGCTTGAAAGCGCCTGGGCAAGCGCGTGGGCCTGCTCCGGTTCGTCCAGCCGCATCAATCCACCATGGCGGCTCTGGCGGACGCGGCGCACATGATCCCGGGGACTGACCCCGGTAATGCGGCGGAACATGCGTGAGAAATAGTAAGGATCGGCATAGCCGACCTCGGTTGCGGCACGCGCCACGGGCAGACCGGCCTCGAGAAAATGCATGGCATGCTCCATACGCTGCACTTCCTGGTATTTGCGCGGCGTCTGGCCGACGCGCTTCCTGAATTCGCGCAGGAAATAGTCGCGGTTGAAGGCCGATCCGGCGACAGCCTTGTCGGCGACATCCGGATCCAGCGGATTGGCGGCGATCATCGTCGCAGCCTTCATGACTGCGAGATCGAGTGCGTCGGCCCCCTCTGGCTGGTAGGCGGCCCGGTTACGCCAGCCCACGAAGGCATCCTCGATGAAAGCGATCAGGATGTACATGAACAGATGGTGCTGACCGAGCGTGATCGAGGACGGTGGCGCCGTCTGGCGGTACTGGCGCACCAGCGGCTCGAGCAGGTTCCAGCGGCTGAGCGGCACTTTTGGCCGGAGTTCCATCTGGGCCAGCAAGTCGTGGCGCCCGTAGATGTCGAGCGTGAAATGCTGCGCGACACCGAGATAAGTCGCAGCATCCTCGTTCCAACCCTGGAAGCGCTGGCCGCGACGGATCAACATGGCTTCGCCCGGCTCGATCGTGCGCGGTTCGCCATCGATGAGGTAGTGGCCGCGCCCGGCAAGCCCGATGACGAGGTCATCGACCGAATTTGTCTTGTCGATGCGCCAGGTCTGCGAATGCTCCATGCGGATCGTCGCCCGCGTCAGGTTGAGGGTCAACGCCGAGGGCGGAATACTGGAAAGGATGCCGCCTTCGATTTCGTCCATCTTTTTTCCCGCCTTTGTTTATTCATTCAGTGAGGGAAATGCGATTATGTCACCCCACACACGGCAGAGGCAAACCGAATTGTCTCGGGAGGAGATCGGAAATGGGGTCGAGGCGGTGCGCCGCGCAGCCTCACCCAATACGATCCGGGAGCTTGACTTGTACGAAACCGCATCTATTCGCGCCGTCGCGGGTCATCGGTTGAGCCACTGTTGCAAAGGGGCGCACGCGTGAAGAACCAGCGCCTTCTCGGCCTCGCCTATCTGGCACCTTATGTCCTCGGTCTTCTGGTCTTCACCGCGATCCCGTTCCTGTCGTCACTCTACCTGAGCTTTACCAGCTACGATCTGATGAACAGCCCGAAATGGACGGCGCTCGCCAATTACGAGCGGCTGTTTACCCGCGACCGGACCTTCGTGAAGTCGCTCAACGTCACGCTGCTCTACGTCTTCATCACGGTGCCGCTGAAGCTTGCCTTCGCACTCTTCATAGCGGCGATCCTGAACTACAGGCTGAAGGCCATCAACCTGTTCCGAACGGCCTTTTATGTGCCATCCATTCTTGGCGGCTCTGTCGCGATTGCCGTCCTGTGGCGCTACCTGTTCTCAACCGAGGGACTGGTCAACATGGCGCTGGCGACGGTGGGTTTTGCACCGGTCGACTGGTTCGGCGATCCGACCAACGCGCTGTTCACGATCACGCTTTTGCGCTGCTGGCAGTTCGGCTCGGCGATGGTGATCTTTCTTGCCGCGCTGCAATCGATCGACAAGTCGCTCTACGAGGCGGCGGCGATCGACGGTGCCGGCAAGGTGACGAGCTTTGTCTTCATCACCCTGCCGCTCTTAACGCCGGTAATCTTCTTCAACCTGATCATGCAGATGGTCCAGGCCTTCCAGGAGTTCAACGGCCCGTACATCATCACCCAGGGTGGGCCGCTCAAGTCGACCTATCTCCTGCCGCTCTACATCTACGAGGAGGCCTTCAAGAAATTCAACATGGGCTATGCCTCTGCCATTGCCTGGGTCCTGTTCCTCATCATCATGGCGCTCACCCTTCTCGCCTTCTGGTCGTCGAAGAAGTGGGTCTACTACGCCGGCGACAAGAGGAACTGAATGATGACCGAGATCCACACCACCAGCACCGATCTTGACGTCCTCAACGCGATGGCGGCCGCACGACGTGCCCGCATGGAGACGGTTTCGGCGGTGATCCGCTATGGCCTGCTCGTCGCGGTCGGCTTCGTCATGCTCTATCCGCTCATCTGGCTGATCGGGGCGAGCTTCAAGACCAATTCTGAAATCTTCGCAGGCGCCGGGTTCATTCCCGAAGACCCGACGCTCGACGGCTATATCAGGGGCTGGCAGACCTCGACCCCCTACACCTTCGGCCGGTTCTTCTGGAATTCCTTTCTTATCATCCTGCCCAAGGTGATCGGCACGGCGATCTCCTGCACCTTTGCGGCCTATGCGTTCGCCCGGTTTGACTTCCCGCTGAAGAAGCTCCTCTTCTCGACGGTAATCGCCATCCTCCTTCTGCCCAACGTGGTGACGCGCATACCGCAGTATATTCTGTTTCGCGACCTCGGATGGCTCGACAGCTTTCTTCCGCTTTGGGTGCCCTCGGCGCTTGCCGGCGACGCCTTCTTCGTCTTCATGCTGGTGCAGTTCCTGCGCTCGCTGCCGCGCGACATGGAGGAGGCGGCAAGGGTCGACGGTGCCAACAGCCTGCAGACGCTCGTATACATCGTCGTGCCGATGCTGGCGCCGGCGCTGATCTCGGTGTGCCTGTTCCAGTTCATGTGGACCATGAACGACTTCCTCGGGCCGCTCATCTACATCTCCTCCGTCGACAAGTACCCGGTGAGCCTGGCGCTCAAACTCTCCATCGACACCACCGAGGCCTTCGAATGGAACCGCATCCTCGCGATGTCGGTGCTCACCATCACGCCGGCACTCGTCGTGTTCTTCGTCGCCCAGCGGTATTTCATCGAGGGCATTTCCGCCGGGAGCAGGAAAGGCTGACATGGCACGCGTTCACTTGAGGAATCTCGAAAAGATCTACGGCGGCACCGTGAAGGCGGTGCACGGCATCGATCTCGACATAGCCGACGGCGAGTTCATGGTGCTGGTCGGGCCGTCCGGCTGCGCCAAGTCGACGACCCTGCGCATGATCGCCGGCCTCGAGGAAATCAGCGGCGGCGAGATCGTCATCGGCGAACAGCGGGTCAACGACCTGCCGCCGAGCCGGCGATCGATCGCCATGGTGTTCCAGAACTATGCGCTCTATCCGCACATGAAGGTGCGCGGCAATCTCGCCTTCGGGCTCAGGATCGCCGGTACGCCCAAGGCCGAGATCGCGGCGGCGATCGACAATGTCGCACGCATTCTCGAAATCGAGCCGCTGCTCGACAGGTTGCCCAAACAGCTTTCGGGCGGCCAGGCACAGCGCGTGGCGCTCGGCCGCGCGCTGATCAAGAAACCGGGCGTCTTTCTGTTCGACGAGCCGCTTTCCAATCTCGACGCTAAGCTGCGTGCCTCAATGCGGGTGCGGATCACCGACCTGCACCGCCAGCTGAAAGCCGATGGGCTGTCGTCGACCGTGGTCTATGTCACCCATGACCAGACCGAGGCGATGACGATGGGAGACCGGATCTGCGTCATGCAGGCCGGTCGTATAATGCAGGTAGCGACGCCGAAGGAACTCTACAACGCGCCGGCCAACCTGTTTGTCGCGGGCTTCATCGGCAGCCCGGAAATGAATCTCATCGATGGCGCACTCGACGGCACCGATTTCGTCATCGGCAGCCAGCGGCTTTCTCTCGGCTCAGAACTGACAGGCCGGCTGGCGGCGCGGCCAGACGCAGTCGTGCTCGGTGTGCGGCCACAGCAGCTCGCATTCTCCGGCACCGGTCCGAGGATCGAGGCGCGGCTGACAAGCACCGAGTTCATGGGACATGAGGTCAATCTGCACGCCGAGCTCGAGGGGCGCCGCATCGTCGCTGTGGTCGGCGCAACGGAGTTCGATTCGCTGCGGTGCGGCGACCGGATTGCGCTTCAGCCGGACCTTTCGTCACTGCACATTTTTGACAAGGCCGACGGGCGCAACATTTCGCTGCGAGGAGGCAGCGTCCCGGCCCGGGCACCAACAGGAGGAGAAGCATGAGCAAGAGACGTATATCCAACATACTCGCCGGCACAGCGCTCGGGGTCATCGGTTTTACATCCGCCGCGCCGGCTGCCGAGCTGCGTATGTCGTGGTGGGGCGGCGAAAGCCGCCATGTCGCTACACAGAAGGCGCTGGAGGCCTGCGGCGCCAAGCACGGTCATACCGTAAAGGGCGAGTTCACCGGTTTCGATGGCTATCTTGAAAAGCTGACGACGCAGATGGCCGGCCAGACCGAGGCCGACATCGTCCAGGTCAACTGGCCGTGGCTGCCGCTGTTTTCCAGGAATGGTGACGGGTTCGCCGATCTGAGGACGCTGAAGGCGATCGATCTGTCGAACTGGAGCGAGGCCGATCTCGCCTCCGGCTCCATGAACGGCGTGCTGCAGGGCCTGTCGGTATCGACAACGGGCCGCGTGTTTTTTTTCAACACGACGACCTTCGAAAAGGCCGGCGTCGCCGTGCCGAAGACCTGGGACGAGCTATTCGCCGCGACCAGGACGATCAAGGAAAAGCTCGGCAAGGATTACTACACCTTCAACGCGGTGAAGGAGACGGCTCAACTCGTCACTACGCTGGTCGTCGTGCAGAAGACTGGCAAGGACATGGTCGATCCGAAGACCAACCGCGTGGCGTGGACGGCTGACGAACTGGCCGACGGCATCACCTTCCTCGGCAAGCTGGTCGAGGACGGTGTGATGCGGTCGCAGAAGGAAGAGGCCGCCGACGGCAATGTCAACCTGTTCGAAAAGCCGGAATGGGCGGAGGGCAAGATTGCCGGCTCCTATGAATGGGACTCGACCTTTGGCAAGTACGCCGATCCGCTGAAAGAGGGCCAGGTGCTGAAACCTGCCGGCATCCTGAAAATCGAGGGCGCCGTGACCGACGGCGTCTACCGCAAGCCTTCCATGGTGCTTTCGATCTCGAAGCATTCGAAGAACCAGGAGGCCGCCGCCCAGATCGTAAATTGCCTGCTGAACGAGCCGGAAGGCATAGATGCGCTCGGCACGACACGGGGCATTCCCGCATCCAAAGCCGCCACCGCGAGGCTGGGACAGACCGGCGAGCCTGAGGTGCGCGAGGCGAACGCCATGGTGATGGCAGCCTCCGGCCCGTCGGTCTCTCCGTTCAACGAGAACCCCGAGATCCGGTCGGTCTTCCTCGATACGCTCGAGGAATATGCCTATGGCCAGCTGGATGCCAAAGCCGCGGCAGAACAGATCATCGACGGCACCAACGACGTACTCGCCAAGTTCGACTGACAACCGATGACGGCCGCCGCTCCCGCAAGGGGCGGCGGATCACCCACGAGACGGAAATCATGACCCGACCTTTCGCAGTTGCGATCTCCGCCCGGATCGCGGCCATACGACTGCCTGTGCCCGGCGCACTGTATCACCTGCCGGGACCGTTGGCCTTCCGCCTGACCCCGGTCGCGCGACCCGAGGAGGTGCTCGATGGTCTGACCGATCGTGCCGTCACCCTCGTGGACGGCCTTTCACCCGAGACAGGCTATCGGTTCCAGGCGGACGGGCTTGAGTCTTTCGAGTTCCGAACGAAACCCTGCAGCGGACTAGTTGAGGCGACGGATTTCGGCCTCATTGAGGGAACCGATCTGACCGACATCGACAGTGCCCGGCGCAATGCCGAGGCGTTGGCTGAGGCGCTTGGGGCCGTCCCGGAGGGTGGCACCTTGAGACTTGGTGCCGGCGTCTGGACGGCACTGCCGCTCCAGCTCGCATCCGGGGTCACGTTGCACCTGGCGGAAGGCGCGGTGCTGCGCGCGCCGTCGCTCCGCATCGGCTGGCCGATCCTGCCGCCACGCGACGGGGCTGGGCACATGCTCGGGAGCTGGGAAGGTCTGCCGGACGCCTGTTTCGCCGCGCCGCTGCATGCCATCGGCGCCGAGCGGCTCACCATAGAGGGCGCCGGCCTGATCGACGGCTCTGGCGATGCCGGTGACTGGTGGACGTGGCCCAAGGAACGTCGTGAAGGCGCGCGGCGGCCGCGGGGCCTGCACCTGGTCCGCTGCCACGATGTCACCCTTCTCGGCTTTACCATTCGCAATGCCGCCTCCTGGACCGTGCACCCGCAGGACTGCAACCGGCTGGTCGTGGCAGGACTTTCGATCGAGGCTCCGCCTGACAGCCCCAATACCGACGGCCTCAACCCCGAGTGTTGCCGTGAGGTTGCCGTCGAGGGCGTACGCTTTTCGGTCGGCGACGACTGCATCGCCGTCAAGGCCGGCAGGCGTGGTCCGAACGGTGAGGCCGAGCACCTGTCTGAGACCCGCGGCCTCACGGTGCGCCATTGTCGGATGGAGCGCGGCCATGGCGGGCTCGTCATCGGCTCGGAAATGTCCGGTGGTGTGCACGACGTCACCATAGAGGACTGCGAGATGCTCGGCACAGATCGGGGGCTGAGGCTGAAGACGAGGCGCGGACGGGGAGGGTCGATCTCAGCCATCACGATGCGCCGGGTCAGGATGGAGCATGTGCTGACGGCGATCACCGCCAATGCGCACTATTATTGTGATGTCGACGGCCATGAGCCCTGGGTGCAGTCACGCGAGCCTCTGCCGGTTGGCCCAGGCACCCCGGCTATTGACGATCTCACCATCGAAGACATCGACATCCATCATCTCGCCCATGCCGCCGGCGTCTTCCTCGGACTCCCCGAGGCGCCGATCCGCGGTGTGCGGATCCGCCGTCTCCGCCTGCTTTCACTGGCGCCTGAGGCGGTCGCCACGCCGCCGGTCATGGCCGATCATGTTCGCCCGATGCGGCACGAGGGGATTGTTGCGGAGCACGCCGACGTTTGCTGCGACGATCCTGCGCTGCTGTCTTCCGCCTCCATTTCTATGCCCGCCGTCAGGGACGCTCCATGAACCCTCGCGACTATTTCGACGACTATTGCCGGCGCTATCAACCCTATAAGGGCGGCGCATGGTGCTATGAGGACGGCTGCATCTATCGCGGGCTCGTCCTGCTCTTCGAAGCGACCGGCGAGCGCCGTTGGCGCGATCATCTCTTACGTCTTATCGGGCCGCAGGTCCGCTCGGACGGATCGCTTGCCGGATATGATGCGGACGAGTTCAACATCGACAATATCCTGCCGGGCCGCGCGCTCATTCATCTTGCTGCCGTCACCGGCGAGCCGCGTTACCTGGCCGGCGCCAGCCGTCTTATGGGCCAGCTCGAACGCCATCCGCGCCTGCACGCCGGCAACTACTGGCACAAGAAGCGTTATCCCCATCAGGTCTGGCTCGACGGGCTCTACATGGGTCTGCCGTTTCAGATCGAATACGGGCTTGCAACGGGCAGATCCGGACTGATCGCCGATGCGTTGCAGCAGTTTTCCACCGCACTGGCGCTGACAGCGACGGTCGGCGGGCTTTACGTGCACGGCTATGATGAGAGCCGCGACCAAGGCTGGGCCGATCCTGTCACGGGCAAGTCACCGGCCGTATGGGCGCGCGCTATCGGCTGG